>CAMWXV010000005.1 GCA_947178305.1 uncultured Porphyromonadaceae bacterium
AAGGAACAGATTGCACGTCAGATATATCAGCGCAGCTCTCGCTAACAGAAACCGATAACAGTGGTGGAATCGGGAAGCGCGGCGTTTGTCGGTGTGCATAGCCCATCATCTGACAGAAGCGAGATGTATAACCGTATCAAGAGTTATTTCTCAAAGTCGGCAGGAGGTACAATCATCATAAAGAATGTGCATCTTCTGTCAATAGACAAACAGTCAGTCCTGATGCACATCCTTGAAAATGAGCATCCCGATGTGCGTGTGATATGCACAGCCGAGCCGGAGTTGCTGAAAATGGTTGCCAACAAGACTTTTCGTCCGAACCTGTTTTTCATACTGCGGCAGTCCGATATAGCCGTGCCTGCCTTGAAAGATGATACGGAGGATATTCCTGTTATCGCTGACTACTTTCTGAAACGATATGCCACCAAGACGGGTAAACAGCGAAAGAAACTTGATGCCTCTGCAATCAAGGCTCTGAAGCTCTATCCGTGGCCCGGCAATCTTCGGGAATTGAAAGATGTTGTTCTTTTCGCAGCCTTCCATGCCAAAGATGAAACAATCTCGGCCGAGGACATAAACTTCAACCTCTCCGAGCCTGAAACCGTCGATGAGTTGAACCGCAAGAACCCACGGCAAGAGAAAGAGAACATCATCAAGGCATACCAGCGTGCCGACTCATGGACAGGTGCGGCGAAACTGCTCGGTATCTCCGAAAGGGCTCTCCTTGAACTCCGTAAGAAGCTGGGGATTGACAAGAACGGTCAGCCGCTCCCTTGATATATCGCTAAAAATGCGTAACTTTGCAACGCGAAATAGCAAAGATACCGCCTGAAGAGTCAGACGGATACAACAATATAGGATAACATAACTTCCGCATAAATTCTATTGTAAATCTGGACCATTTATAAAAGACGAATTTGGCGTGATGCTTATGCTATGCTCTCAGCATAGCGTGCATACACACTTTATCGTCTTAGGCAGTCCAGAGCCATCAATAGAGATAGCGTGAATTGCACGCTATTTTTTTGTCTTTTGAAATGCCATTTTTTTCTTGTCTTAATCTATATTTTAGTCATTAGAAATATTGTATTGAATAAAATATATCCTTTTTTATTTAATACAATGATTTGATTGAATAAAAAGAGCTATATTTGCAGTCTAATATAGCGACAATGAAAAATATAATCTTTAATCAAAAAGCAGAGCGCGATGAGCTGATGGCTCGTCCGTATCAGCAGCGACAGACAAAGCACGATGTTGATGAACTACTTGCCAATCCGCTTATCAAACTTATTACCGGACCTCGGCGTGTTGGCAAGTCTGTGTTTGCGCTGTTGATGCTGCAAGGCAAAAACTTCGCATATCTGAATTTTGATGACAGCCAATTATTAGACAATTGGAATGAGGATTTGGTAATGGCCGTTCTTGATGACGTATATCCCGGTTACGATTATCTGCTGCTTGACGAAATCCAAAATCTGCCTGATTGGGATTTGTGGGTAGGCAAGTTGTACCGTCGGGGAAAGAACCTTATTATCACCGGTAGCAATGCGAAGATGCTGAGCAGTGAGATGGCAACAGTCCTCACAGGACGTTATCTTCAAATAGAAATGCTCCCTTTTAGTCTTGACGAGGCAATGCGTTGGAATGACATAGACATCTGCAATCCGAGAGAAGAACAGGCTACAAAGGCTGTGGCATTGGTAGATGATTATATGCGCAATGGCGGTTATCCAGAAACCATAAAGGCACGCAATATAACGAAGAGTTACCTATCGACGCTGTTTGACTCAATATTACTGAAAGATGTTGCCAAGCGTCATAAGGTAAGAAATACATCGGACTTGTATAATCTTGCATCCTATCTGCTCGCCAACTTCTGCAATCCGATATCTGCCAATGATCTCGCATCAGAATTAGGGCTGTCAAGCGTGGCTACAACAAAGAAGTTCTGTGACTATCTTGCAGAGCCGTATCTGTTTTTCTATCTTCCGCGTTTCAACAACAAACTGAAACTGATGAATAAAGCTCCGCGCAAGGTCTATGTGGTGGATAACGGCTTTGTGCAGAGTACGGCATTCAATCTTAGTGAAAACCTCGGTAGACTATTGGAAAACCAAGTGTTTGTCGAACTGTTGCGCCGAGGATATGAGCCCGGGAACACCCTGTTTTACTACCGCACTCGCAATGATAAAGAGATTGACTTCGTTACGCGCCGAGGCACAAAGGTTGAGCAACTGATCCAAGTATGCTACGATGTGACTTCCGCGAAAACCCGCAAGCGCGAACTCGATGCCCTCGTTGAAGCCTCCGAAGAACTCCACTGCGACAACCTCCTCGTCATCACCAACAACCAAGAAGGACAAATCGAGTGGAAAGGTTTAAACATAACAAGTTTACAAATATTTAAATTTCTTTAACTATGAATGAAATTTCATTAAATTCAAATGCAGAGATAAAAGCATTAGACGCATGTCAAATAAATACCTTTGGACAAATTAATCTTAAAGCCATTAAAACTATTCTTGAGCAAATGCTTTCAATGATTGGACGTGATGGTATGTTTAGTGAATACACTAAGCATTCAATTCTTCATGTAGATGCAATGCTTCAACTTTTAGATCTCATTATTACAGAACGTACCCATGAATGTATGACTGACGCAGATTGGCTTCTCACAGTGCTATCTTTCTATTTTCATGATTTAGGCATGCTTGTAACAAAACATGAATATCTAAATCGACACACTAATGATGAATATGTTGAATTTAAAGCAGAATACTTAACCGATCGCAAAAACGAAGTTTCGTTAAATAATCTTGGAACTGATGATAAAGAAAAATTCATCTATCAAGAGTATGTGCGCAAAAATCATGGACGTAGAATATCTGATTGGCTTAATGAAGAGAATAGCCAGTCATATGATAAGTCTGTACTTGAGTATATTAAAAAAATGGTGGACAGCTTACCACCACTCTTTATTAAAGATTTAGCATCAATTTGTCAGAGTCACAATGAGGAAGATTTATATGATTCAAAAAAATATCCTCTAAAAAGAATTTATGGTAATACTCCAAATGAAACTGCAAATGTGTTCTTTGTAGCCTTATTATTACGTACCGCTGATTTACTTCATATAACATGCGATAGAACTCCAACAATAGAATTTAAGCTTATTTCACCAACCAACCCAATAAGTCAGTTGGAATGGATTAAACAAGCATCTGTTAATGGAATATCTGTAAAAGATAAAGAAAATAAAGATGGAAAAATAGATCGAGATATACAAAGCGATACTTTTCAAATTACGGGTTTCTTTAAGGATCCGAAGGGCTATTTCGCACTAATGGATTATTTAGTTTATGCTCAAAAAGAACTTCAAGCTTCATTTAAATTAAATGAAGACAATAAACGTAAGTTCGCAAATTCATATGCATATGAATTCCCATGGCGTTATATAGATGACAGTAATATAGAAACAAAGGATTTTGAGCCGAAACAATTATCATTCTCAATAGACCAACAAAAAACTTTAGACTTATTAGTTGGTGAAACTCTATATAATAATTTAACTGTAGCTATACGTGAAATAGCTCAAAATGCTATTGATGCAGTTCGGGTGAAAAGATATGAAAAGCTTTTAAATGGGGAACGAACTTTTAATCCTAGAATTGAGGTGTCTTGGGATAAATCGACCCGAAGATTAGTTCTTTCAGATAATGGAACTGGTATGGATATGGACATTATCGAAAATCATTTATTACGAGTCGGCTCATCTAGATATCAAGATGAAGAATTTCGGAAAACACATCCTGAATACAACTCTATTAGCAGATTTGGAATTGGGTTATTGAGTTGTTTTCTTGTTGCTGACGATGTGGATATTCTTACAAGAATGAACGATAATGATAAACCATTATTGCTTAAGATAAGTAAGTTGCATGGGCGTTATTTATTAAAGCATGGAGTTGAAGAAGGAAGCAACTTAAATCTAATTGATCGAACAGGAACATCAATTGAATTAAAGATAAGACCTGAAATTGATATTGATCCCGAATCTATTTTAAAAAATTGGATATTGTTTCCTATATGTGATTTTACATTCCACTCAGAGGGAAAGAGTATCAATATTGGATATAAAGATACAAAAGACTATATTCAGTCAGCCTTGAAAAAAGTTGGCATTGAAGTGGATAATGAAAATTACAAAATTCAGAACATAAATGATGGGAATATCGATTTTGCCGTATTATTACGTAAAAATAAATATGTAAACGAATGGAATTTTGTTGAATATCAAAGTGTTGTTGGTAATAAAGAACTTGATGAAATTCCATGTGGTACTGGAATTGAAGGAATACGTATTGATGAGAATACGCCTGGATTTAAGACGGTATTTTTTGTTGCTATGGCTAACTTATCAGAATTCTGCTAACAACCTTATTAGAGAAGTTAATACATCAGATTTCTCTGCGATAGAGTTACTAAAAACCTTGTACGGTTCTGACAATAGAATGTTGAACAAAATTGATATTTTATTAAGTACTCGGCGTTATAATAGTTTCTTAGATAAGATGCTTATTAAAAAATTCCAAATCTCTAGCATCCAAGTATTTAAAGATTATAGATGTATAACGATGAGTTGGGAAAAAATTATTGACGAAAAATATTGGCAGAGAATTCCTATAGAAAGTTCAATGCGTAGTATTGATTCTGAACAATCACTATTCTTACAATTATCTGATAATATTAATATTGAGGCAGATTCCTATGAAGGTGTCAGAAGCGAATATGGTCTATTTTTATTCAAGAATAGTCCAATACATACTTATCTTCTATCAAAATACACTAGCTTATGCGAAGGTGATGATGACAATTCCTATATTATTCAAGAACTATGTACTTATATCTCTAAATGTTGCTCAATGTCAAATTTTAAAGGTGTAAAATGGGAGAAAAATATTGAAGAACATTTTTCAAAACAGTACACAGGCTCTTTTTATCAAAAATTCAAGGAAAGGGTCGATATTGAAGAGCTTGCACAAGTATGTATGCAGAGTAAATTTAATATCTATGATAAAAATAGGTGGTATAGAAATGCTCGAAATCTATATTAATTAGTTGTGTCTGAACAAAAAATGTTTTGTTTTTGACTACATTTTTTCGTACCTTTGTAATACCCCGATGGCATAATTGGGAAGAACATTGAAATAGTGCCGTGTGCAATTCGTGAACGACGGAGAGCGAGGCATTACAACAATCTGAATACTACTTAGTTAAGGCGATAGTCCGCAGCTCCAGGCGGAACACAAAATGGTTTGTCAAACCGAAGAAAACCGCTGAAAATCAAGATTTTCGGCGGTTTTACTTTATACCGCCAGCCCCCAATCATAGCAAAATATTGAAATATCCAGTGTGCAAAAAGGGTACATTGAAAATTGTACCACCAACTGCACCCTTTTAAGGATTGTTATCTATGTTGGGCTGTCGGTGTGTTATTCGGGAACATATATTATCTCGCCGTTTTCCAATTCATAGGCGATGCCTACTTTTTTGCCTCGTTTGCCGCTATTTGAGTCTTGATTTTCAGACGGAGTGTAGCGATTGATTGTGTTGCCGTCTTTTGTGATGATTTCCATATTTTCCTGTCCGGGATTTTTGACCATTGTAAAATCTTCGTTACTGAACATTTCGGTCATATTGTAACGGCTTACAAGGGCTACCATGAGGGCAACAGCGAAAACCATTGCTACATCAAAGAGATTGCTTACCACGCTCATAGGGTCGTTATCATCTTCTCGGTTTAACAGTCTGCGTTTCATGATTCGTGTCAGTTTTCGTTCAATAATTGTGCTACGTATTCAAGGTTGGTCATATCTTGCAGGTACCAACGCTGCTTCATTTGTTGGGTTACAAAACCGATGGCTGCGGCAAACAGTCCTACTACGGTTGTGGCAAAGGCTACTTGCATGTTGTATGCCATTGATGCAATGTTGCCGGTTGAAAGTCCTACCAAAGCCGGCCCCATGGGTATTAGTGTTCCCATCAGTCCGAGCATAGGTCCCATCTTGCCAAGTGTTTTTGATATGGATAGATCTTTGTCAGCTTCTATTTCAAAACTGGCGAGCAGACGCTGTCTTTGTGCTGAATTTTGTGCTTTTAATAGTTGGTTCATGTAAGTTACAACCAAAGAGGTGTTCTTTCTGGGCAGGGATTCTGAAAGGGTCATGACATTATCTTTGGTTAGTCCATCCAGTTCCTTGCGAAGTAATGAGGCGGTGCGTTGAATTGACAGATATTGTCCGAAGAAACATCCAATCAACAGTAGTGCCCGACCGAAAAAGAAAATGAGCAACATGATGACAGGCACAAGCAAGCCTGTTGAAATCCAATACAAGATGTCTGAGATGTAATTCATGATTCTATTTTTTTAGTGATTTTTTTTAATTTGAATTCATAGGTCAACATGCCTCCGAGAAGTCCGATTGCAATAAGTACACATAGGACTGCAAAAGCAATCCAGTTTATTTCACTGATTCCTGCAACGGCAGTGCGACCATTTACTGTGGCAATAATACCCAAAATGGCAATCAAGGCGTTGGAAAGGAACAGCAGTTCAAGTCGGATTTCGTTTTCGGGTAATAATTTTTTCAGGATGTATGTTCCGAACGGTAATGCGAAAAAGATGATGGCAGCCAGAGTCCATGCTACAAGAGAAAACGATGTGCCCGGCATGGCGAAAATTACAGTTACCAATGCGCTGTATAGAACCGGGAATATGAGTATGCCCGGAAAGCATCTTAGGATGCGGTATGCCCAGATTGTCAGTGGCTTTGTTTTTACTGATGCTTGAATGCGTGCTGATAACATGCAGAATGCCATTTGTATGCAAACCTCCAATGTGAGGATTACTGCTACATCCAGCATTAGTGCCGGGTCGGAAAGCCAAACTGATATTTGTGATTTTGATTGTTCAATGGCATAAGGCCACATCAAACTTGTGAACAGTGCACATACCACAGCATAGAATACCGCAGAGTAGAATTTTTGATAGGTCTGCTTCAAAATATAATTGAAGCAGACCAATATCATCATGACGAGTACAATGGTTTTCATTATTCTTCCATTTTTTTACGGCGGCGTCGCATTATCAATACTAAAGCGATGATTGCAGCAAGGAATATTATGGCTACCAATACATTGCTAACCAAATTTGTTTCCTTGTATGATTTGTTCATCTCATCTCGTTTGAGTACCATGCTTTTGTCTTCGGACAATGAACTTTCGCGAAGCTCCCGGATTTGCTGTTTATATTGATTGGATATGTCGGATGAGGTTTTTGATGCAATGAAATCTTGTAGTTTCATATTATTGCAAACAAACCCTGAGCATGATGGCTTGTATTTGTTTACCAGTTCTGTATGTAGTTCGGCTATGGTTTTCAGCTGTTCGGCTGATGCTTTCCACATACCTTTGCGTGCTGTTTCCATCATTACGGCTGTCATCTCCTCTAAAGCGGCGGGATTCTGAGATTCAAAATAGTTACGTAGTCCCAGGTTGAACCGGTCCTTTACATAGACTTCATAAATCTCGTTCCACAATTCGTTGTCAATGGCTTCGGGCTTCATCACATTCCATCCGTATGTGTTCTGTACTATTTCTGCGAAACCGTTTGCGGCACTTGTTCCGCTTTTCATTTTCTCTTGTATGTAAGCGGGGTTGAAGATTGTGGTGCGGCTTTCCACTCCGATAGCTTCTTTGAGTTCTTGCATGCGCATATTGTTACGGTTGCGGTAGTCACTTAGGTAGGCGTCAGGTTCTTTTCCTGTTACATTGCGTATGGTAAGGTTCATACCTCCCATGAATTCATAAACGTGGTCAAGACTCAACGCTCCCCAAGTATTGCTTTGGCGTGGCTGAATTACAGCGTCTGTGTTGGTCAAAGCTGCTTCCAAAGCAAACTGCTGTACCTGTTCCCAGGCTTTTTCGTTACCATAGAACGCACCCATGTTTTGTAAATAAACATCGGCTATTTCTGAGCTATTTTCCCAGCGGTCTCCGCTCTGCACCATATTAGTGATGCCTGTGCCATAATTGCCGTTTACACCGCCGAATACACGATAGGTGGATACTTCACGCGCTTCTTTTGGGGACAAACCTTTGTTTATGAGCGTTTGTTCTGCGTCAACTACGCTCTGTGCCACGAAATTTTCGTATTTGTCGTCTTTGGCGGAAGCAGCCATCTCTACGGCGCGGGATATAAGAAACAGTCGGGATGCAGCAATGTCTCGTAACTGTCCGCTGGTCTGTACTACCACATCAATACGCGGGCGACCAAGCTGCTGTGATGGAATGAGACGAATGTCGGTTACTCTTCCAAATATGTCTCTTATGGGTTCTACGCCTAGCATATATAGAATCTGGGCAATGGTTGCACCTTCAGTTTCAACAAATTCACCGCTCCAAAGCGTGTAGCTGATTTTGCGAGGGATGGAGTCGTTATGTCGCAGCTGATACATACGTATAGTATTCTCAGCCAATTCTTTTCCATGTTCCCAAGCTGTTTCGCTCGGTGTGGCTTCGGCGTTCACTGCATATAGGTTACGTCCGGTAGGTATGGCGTTGGGATTGGATATGGGATCCCCACCGGAAGAGGGTGCAGTGTAACCGCCATTCATTGCGTTGATTAGAGATGAAAGCTCTGCCTCGGGACTTTGCTCTAATTGCATCTTATAAAGGTTGACATTCCGTATGGTTCGTTCAATCTCTATAATGGCACGAGCAAATTTCTTTTCTTCTTTGGTGTATTCTTTCATGCCAGCCATCATTGCTGCCATTTTGTTTGTTGGCATTTTCGTTGTTTCTTTATTTTTGCCGGTCATGGCATGTTCCGGACGTTTGCCGATTTTAGGAATCCATGATGGATGTTTTGCTCCGTGTTGTTTATTGCGGTTTATTCCTTTGGGGCGTTTGGCGGTACCGGAAGACTGCATTGACATCATTATTGCCAACATGTCTTTTTCGGCGTTGAGAGATTTCTCAATTTCTCGTGCCTTGTTCAGCTCGTCCATTGAAATTCCGGCAATAGTGCAAATTCCGGCAACGGAGTATTGTGCGGAACCGTTCAAAAGCTGAGTTACCAATTCCCGTGCAGGGGTCAGATAACGGCGAGTAAATGTAGATTTGTGTTTTTCCACATCTTGATTGGCCTTGCCTCGCAACTTGTCTAAAGCCAACAATGAATAGGCGATAGGTTCGGTGGCCATGGCATAAACACTGCTGTGGATACGTTCCGCAGAATATGGAACGCCCATGGTGTATAGCTCTCCGGTTATTTTTTCATTAGCCAATTCTTCTGCAAATGTTTCTATGCGTGCAATTTCTTGTTCGGTATATGGTGTTGTAAGTAAAGAGTCCAAACGTAGTTCTCTATGAATACCTAACTCTACGGTCAGGCGTTTCACTTTCAAGGCAGCCTGTTCCATGTCAGGTTTGTTATTTGTGTAGAGCAGGTCGTTGTATTGACGGATTGCGGTGCTGAGGTTTTTATAGATACCTTGTACGCTGCTTTCCATAAACGGAGGTGTCAGATAGGATTGTAAGGTTGCGTATGCGCGTCGTTTGGCAATCATGCCTTCTCCTACATCATTGATTGAATAGATGTAAAGATGCGGGGTTGCACCGACCAATGCATCTGCCCAGTCGTTGCTGCTTAATGCAACTTGTTTTCGTGGTGTGAACTCTAAAGATCCATGCGTGCCGAAATGTATCATGACATCGGCTTTGAAATCGTATCGGCTCCAAAGATAAGATGCTATGTAGGCATGTGGAGGTGCGACATCAGTGCCATGTACAATGGCAAAATCATCATCGCCAGCGCCGGCTGCCAATTGTGGCAATAGCACAACATTTCCAAATTCAATACGAGGCAGAGCCAATTTTCCATCGGGTGTTGATATGTAGGATCCCGGAAATTCACCGTCAAGGTTCACGACCTCAGCCATTTGTTCAGGTCTGATGGCCAAAGATGTCCATTTTGTGTAGTCGGATGCTGAAATAAGTTCCGGGTTTCCATTTTTCAAAAAATCCTCTTTGGCTCCATTGGCATAGGCATTGAATATTGCTCCTTGACGTTGTATCAATTTGTTCAATTCGTTGGCAGAGGCAGGTAGGTTGTCAATACGATAACCTTCAAGTTTCATTCTGACCAACATGTTGTATAGAGATGGTACGACTTCCATGCCCGAGGCTGTCAGAGCATTTTGTCCGGGGCCTTTGTAATAGTAGATGGCCACTCGCTTTTCGTTGTTGGGCTTATGTTGTAGTGCGATGTGATTGTTTATGGATTGCACAAATGTTTTCAGGCGCTCAGGTATGGCATAGGCCTGCTGCAATCCTTCGGCATCAAGCCGGTGTCCAAATAGTGCGTAAGGACGAATGGCACCGTCAATCTCAGGCATTACTATGCTTTGCGACATGAAGCCTCCGTTCATGCCCATCTTGTCGTTTTCCCATTCTTCAACCAACCGGTTGGTGTTCAGAGGAGCGAACAGAGGGATATTTCTGTTTGTAAGGTAATCCACTATAAAATCACCCATACGCCCATGAGCCATGTTGATAATTGCAGACGGACAGATTGAGTCTGCCTGACCGTTTTGTACCGCAGTTTGCATGTCACGAATACAGTAAACAGTGTTGCCTGTATTTTCTAATGCGGCAACAAGATCTTCTGGCACACCCATCTGTCCTGTAACAATGATATGTGGTTTGTTTGGTTTCAGTAAGTTGTGCTTTCTTAGGAATGTTTCATATTCCGCAACGCTGGAGAAATTTAAATCCTCGGCATCTTGATTGTCGGGGTCAATGTGATAGAATTGTTTTTGCTCTTGTGCAACAGGTTCTTCGGGTTCATTACTATCAAAGGTTTTTCCATCAATGTTGCGACGAATATAGGTAAGCATATTCCGATAGTTGCGACGTCCTCCTCCGTTCAAATAACCTCGTATTTTGTCAATGGCAACAGAATCAACCGAAATAATTTCATTGGCCGGATTTGTGGCCATTGTGGTCAGTATGGGGAGTCCGTTATCGGCGGCTTGCTGTATGATGGCACGCTGTTCTTCGGTTATGCGCAGTCCCATACCGTTGATCAGCACCATGTCGTATTTGTCAATCTTATCCAGATTGTCAATGTCCAATAAAGACAGCTTAATGCGGCTATTGTCGTTGGATTTTGAAATCTGGCCAAGTGTAATGACTTGATAGTTGACAAAAGCAATGTTGGTTGTGGAGAACCATGTGTTCCATGTCACAATGGCCGCCACAATAGCAAGCAGGATTATTCCTGCCCCAATTTTTATTTTTCGTTTCATATTGATTGGTTTTATTTCTTCTTAAACATTTGTTCTATGTCAAGTGACAAACCTATAGAGCATGTGATTCCTGTGGTGCTTGGTGAATTGCTGTAATAGTAGTTCGGCTTATAATTTAACAGGTTGTCAACGGCAAATGTGATGTTCGTTCCTTTCCACACTCGTTGTGACAGGGTTAATTTCCATATTGAATAACAAGGGTATGTTTGCTTTTCTGTCTGTTCGTAGGATGTTATCTCGGTATATACATCTGTGGTTACTTTTGATAGAAAACGTCCTGACAGTGCCACGCACAAACCATAATTTTTCCAATCCTTATCGTATGATATGCGTGCTGTGGCTGTATGAGGACGGGTTGACGAGAGCATCGGTTCGCCTTTCTTTATATGTTCGTGTGTGTAGGCATAGGAGAGGCGCCAGGAGATGCCACAAGGATAACGGCCGGATGCGTTGGCATCCACTCCGGTAACCTGTAGAGGTGACATGTTGGTGTATACCTGACCTCCCAAGGCTTGGTTCCATGCAGTGGTAATGCGATTGTTTACCATGTTATAGAAACCTGTAATAGTAAAGTTGTGTAGCCCTTTTGTGTATTCTGCTGATAATGAAAAGTTGTGGCTTGATTCCGGATTCAGGTCGGGATTTCCGTAAATCATGAAAATGTTGCCCATATAGAAATTCATGTACATTTCTTTGAGTGTCGGAGCACGGAACCCTCCGGCATAGGATCCTCTTAATGAGCAATTCTTTAGTTTGTACATCAATCCCAATTTGGGTGAGAGGTGGGTGAGTTTTGTTTCAGAAAACCAATCAAGCCGCATTCCCGCAATCAAGTTGAACTTTGGGCGTGGATTCCAATCAAACTGAGCAAAGGCGTCGGCTGTATGCTGGGCATGATGTCCGTTGTTTTCAAATTGGTATGACATTAGATAATCACGCATATAGTCACCGCCAACAGTTAGAATATGATTGCCGGCAAAGGTGTGATTGAAGAGAGTGCGGATTGTGTGCTGTACGTTGCTGTAATCTCTGACATCAAGGTCATTTAAAACAATGTAGTCACTTTTGTCGTATTGGTCAAATGAATACGATAATTCCAGATTGTCTTTAGGGGTTATGTTGTAATTTCCCTTCAGACCTCCGGTGAAACTGCGGTAACGGTCTTTCAGATTTTCTGATGAATTTCGTTCCCGGAAGTAATATCCCGCGCGAGCCGTGAATTTCAAGTCATCAGTCACGCTGTATGTCATACGTTCTTTGATGTTGAGAGTTGAGTGACCGTAGATTTTGCTGTAATCTCCGACATTGGCGTTTTCTGTTCCTTTTGATAAATCAATTGCGTCAATTGATGTGTATTGAACATTGGTCAATGAATTGAAACGTCTATGGTTAAATCCGACCGAACCACCGAATCGTTGTTCGTGATGTGCTCCATAGCGGCTGTTTATATTTACCGACCAAGGTTCTTGAGACTCCCGGCTGATGATATTCACCACTCCGCCCACGGCATTGGACCCGTAGAGTGATGATGCCGCGCCTTTGACTATTTCTATACGTTGCACATTATCCATATTCAAGCGGCTATAGTCTACATTGTCAAGTGTTTCGCCGGCCAGACGTTCTCCATCCACAAGAAACAATACGGAATTACCTCCGAATCCTGACATGTTGAGTGATGTTTGTTGATTCATTGAATACGAAAACTCAATGCCGGGTAATTCGGTTTGTAATAAATCTCCGATGTTGGTGGCATCGGCACGTTTGATGTCTGTTTCGGATATAACTCTTGTTACAATGGGCACATCTTTCAGTAATTTGGGAGTGCGTGTGCCTGTTACTACCACTTGGTCAAGGGTCATCAGGTTTTCTTTAAGTTGAAAATTGACTACGCTATTATGGTCGCAGTTTATCAAGTGGGTTGCATCAAAATATCCAATATATGTGGCTTTCAGTGTGTAAGTCTTGTTGTCCGGTAGTTTTAGCTCATAACGTCCGTTTGAGTCGGTTACTGTTCCAAGTGTCGGGTTCTCCTTGGCCAAGACTGTTGCTCCGGGTAAAGGTGTTTGGTCACAATCGGTTACTACTCCGGTGATCTTTCGTTGAGCAATGGCATTGGCTGAAACAAGCAGATATGATAATATTAAGAAAAGGATTTTTCTTATCATGACTGTACGGGATATAGGTAGTCAATGGTCATGAATCCCTTGATGGCGGAATCATTCATGAAATTTGTAAGGCGTATGGCTGCATAAGTGCCATCGGAAAGACGAAGCAAATAAACTTTACCTGATAGGGTGTATATAGGCGGCATTACTGAAGTGTCTACATTGAGCCATTTTGAAAGACAAGGATTGTAGTAGTCTTCTGCATAACTGATAATGCCATCCATCATTTGCGACATGTCTGTTGTTATCCGGTCGGTGGTCCATTCGTCTGCAAAGAAGTGTTCTTCAGCAATGGTGCCGATAGGGGATAGGGAATAAAAATCTTTTGATGCGCTTTCTGCTACGCGACCGTTGTTGGTTTTGGTGTCATAGCGATGTATGGCAAAATCCCAATTCTCAGGTGGAATATCATTGACATGTTTTGTTTCAATTGTTTTATTATGCAGGTTAATGTAATGCCATTCTGTATAATCTGTTGCATCTATGTAGATGCGTCCTGTGTGAGCGTTGCTGTCAATTGCAACAAAGCCATAGTTTTTTGTTGCTTCGGATTGGGGCACATCATATATGTCTTCAAGAATTCCGTTACATGCCGGGAGTGATAGACATGCTATCACTCCCAGTAGAAAAGGTATTGTTTTTTTGCTTGCAATCATTATTGACGATGTTGAGATTATTGTTCAATCACGCTTGGCGCTGTTCCGGGTAACAGTGTTATCGTGAGACCTCCCATGACCGCCGGTGTATTGAATGTAAATGAATAGTTATCCTTTTTGGCATTGGTTGTTCCGGTCATAGTGAAAGAATAATCCGTTTGGTTGTTTCCCATGCCCATGGATACTGTTCCTTCTCCTGAGAATATATATTGGTTGTCATTTCTTGTGATGGTTGCTTTGGCAACATTGAATGTGCCCCATGTATCGGATTCAAATGTTATGGCGATAGAGCCGTCTTCGTTGGCTATGATTTTCAGACTTTCATCGTTTGTATAGCGATCTTGGAAATAGGCACAATCGGCATCGGTGTAGCCTTTATATGTGCCGGGCAATAGCAAATTTACCGGAGCTTCTCCTGTAATAAAATCTATAGTGAGGCCACCCATGACACTTGGTGCTTTAAACTGCATCTGTGCATTATTTAGGGAATTGATTGTAGCAGTGTAACTGCAGTCATATGCGGAAGTGTTGCCGTCCATTCCCATTTTTGTAATGCCGTTTCCTGACAAAGTATAAGTGCCATCGTTTTTGCTGACTTGTGCGTTCAGGATAGAGAATTCACCCCATTGTTCGGAAATGAATGTTATATTGGCAGAACCGTCGGTGTTTTCTGTAATGCTGATTGATTCGTCTGTGGTGCATGAATTTTGAAAATAGGCGCAACCTGCAAGGGTGTATCCTTCATAGGTGCCGGCAAATTCTGTTAATGTAGGTTGGTCTTCGTTGTCGCTGCATGCTACCAGGCAAAGAGCGACGATTGGCAGTGCAAAAAATGGTTTTAATTTCATATACGATTGTTGTTTTTTATTTTCCGGTTGCAAAATTACCCTTGCCTCAAAAGGTGGACAATACTCTAATTTTAGTATTTTGAAACAGTAAGGCCTGTTGTTATCATGTTTTTTAAGTATTGTCAAGAGTATATTATAGGAGTAATTTTGTAGTGTAAAATAACTTGATTGGGTTTATATGAAGAATCGCGATACAGGGTATGGACCGGATGCAAAAATGCGGACTATAGTCAATGACTATAGCCCGCTGATTCTTGTGATGGGACGGTTTGGACTTCCGTTGGGATTCGGCGACAAGTCTGTCAGAGATGTATGCCGAAACCACAATGTTGATGAAAAGACATTTTTAGAGGTAGTTAATTTTGTAGTGAAGGGAATATCAAATTATGACTCGTTGTCTTTGCCTTCTCTTATGGGATATCTGAAGCAGGCTCATGAATATTATCTCGGATTTAATTTGCCTAACATTAGGCGGAAACTTATTGAGGCCATTGACTGTTCCGGAAACAATGATATAGCTGTGCTGATTATTCGTTTTTATGATGAATATGTGGCGGAGGTTAAAAAACATATGGAATATGAGAATCAAGTTGTTTTTACTTATGTTGAACAACTGTTGCAAGGTTATCTTAATCGCAATTATAATATCTCTTCATTTGCCGGGAAGCATTCGCCTATCGGTAATAAGCTCAAGGAATTGAAAGACATAATAATACGTTATTATCCTGAGAAGAATAATTATTTGCTTAATGCTGTTTTGCTGGAAATTTTGTTTTGTGAACAGGATTTGACCTCTCATTGTAGGATTGAGGACCGACTGTTTGTTCCTGCCGTTAAGCTTGTTGAGCAACAATTGCAAAAAAGTGGTAAAATTGTTTATGCAGATGATGTGCAAAATAATGAGACAACCAATGAGAGAACAGAAGAGCTGAGCGAACGGGAGAAAGATATTCTCGTTTGTATAACCAAAGGAAAAAGTAATAAGGAAATAGCCGAGGAGCTGTGTATATCGGTAAACACTGTTACCACTCACCGTAGAAACATCTCAAATAAGTTGCAGATACACACTTCGGCAGGACTTGTAATCTATGCTATAGCTAATAAATTGGTGAATATTGCAGATATAAAATAATTAAGTTAAATATTTCTTCACGGTATCGGGATGCTTATAGTAAAAGTTTTGGAAATGATATTATATTTGCGGTGGATAACCAATGAACTGGTATGGATGTGAATATCGTGAGAATTAAGAATATTGATGTGTTGAGACGTATTGCCTTATTCTGGATGTTATGTTTTGTGAGCATTGGAGTGGCTAATGCATCGGATTATGAGAACGATAATGTGATATTCTGCGATAGCTCGCTTAACCAATCTTAATTGAATATCAGTTAGTTGTAAAATTCGCTATCCTCTATAAGACTCATTAAATACCCCTAACTGAAACCGTTTGTTTACGCATTGTTTACGCAGAATTGAGAGAGGGAGTGAAGAAAAGTGGATATTGTTATTGCCTCATTTGAATGGGAGATATAGAATCCCATCCTTTCCATATATTCTGCTATAAACAAGAAATAAGATTGATGTTATTGCCAATTATTTATAATAAGATGCTCTTTTTTTGATGTATTTCATCTTGATTCTCAGGGTTTATTTGTATCTTTACACCGAAAAGAATGTCTTTTATGGAAAAAGAAATGATTAACAGGCTGAAGATAGTGCTTGCCGAAGAACAAAAAAGCAGTAAGTGGCTGGCAGAACAATTAGGAAAAGATCGGGCTACTGTCTCCAAATGGGTGACGAATACCATGCAGCCTGACGCAAGAAACCTCCTACGTATAGCAGAGGCTTTGAATATTGATGCAGGTAGACTGCTCAACCAAAAACATTTGAAGAAATGAAGGAAATAGATATTATTCAACAGATAAAGTCAGGTGAAGTCAGTAAGGTGCAGTTCAAAGAACGGCTCCTTGACAACTACGACATCGGCTGCGAACTGGTGGCATTCAGCAATGCACGTGGTGGAACACTGGTCGTTGGTGTGAAGGACAAAACCGGCAGTGTCAATCCTTTGTCATATCTGGAAGTACAGGAAACCACGAATACACTTGGCAACATCGCATCTGAGAATGTTGTTCCTGCCATCCTTGTTGATGTAGAAACCATTTCTGTGGATGGTGGAAGCCTTGTTGTGGCTCATATTAAAGAAGGGGTGAATAAACCTTACCATGACAATCGGGGTATTGTGTGGGTGAAGAACGGTGCCGACAAGCGCAAAGTGTTTGATAACGCCGAACTCGCCGAGATGATGACTGATTGCGGCAGTTTCTCGCCTGATGAAGCAGGAGTGAGAGATGCTACCATAAAAGATTTGGACGAAAATACCATCAAAACCTTTTTAAGCAACAAGTTTGAAAAAGTATTGGTGAGAAAAGGTTTGGTGGGTGATACATTCCGCGAAACCTCTTTAAATACAGTCTGTTCTGCTATCGCCAGTGGGCACGATGGGGAGAAGTTACTGCGTAACCTACGTTTCATCCGACCCGATGGAAAAATCACAGTGGCAGCAATGTTGTTGTTTGGTAAGTACACCCAGCGTTGGCTTCCGGCAATGACGGCAAAATGTATTTGTTTTGTGGGTAACAATCTTGGCGGTACACAGTTCCGCGATAAAGTGAATGATGCCGACATTGAAGGAAATCTGCTTCATCAGTTTGAAACTATTATGGATTTCTTTACCCGAAACTTACGCCATATACAGGTTGGGGATGAATTTAACTCGCAAGGTATATTGGAGATTCCATACATCAGCCTTGTTGAATTTACCGTAAATGCCTTAGTGCATCGCTCACTAAATGCGACAGCTCCTATCCGCATATTCATTTTTGATGACAGGGTGGAGATACACAGCCCCGGAACACTCCCCAATGGACTTACCGTAGATGATATTGTCGTGGGAACTTCCATGCCACGTAATATGTTCCTTTTCACAAATGCCATTCATTTGCTTCCCTACACAGGAGCGGGTAGTGGTATGCTTCGTGCATTGTCAGAGGATATGAATGTTTCGTTCATCAACAACGATAGGACTAACGAATTTGTGATTACAATAAATAGGAAAACAGGTAACCAAGTCGAAGGCAAAAGTAACCAAGTTAATGGCAACTTAGATACTAAACTCAGACACTCTGACACCGACTTAGGTACAGACTCAGACACTTTCGACAATGACTCTGACACTAAGCTTGGATACTCAGACACCGACTTAGATGCCAACTCTGACACTTTTGGCACCGACTCTGACACTAAACGTCCTAAAATAACAAATAAACAAAGGGATATAGTAAATTTCTGCAGTGTGCCACGTAGCAGCAAAGAAATTCTTGAAAGGGCTGGTGTGACATACCATAGCAAGAATATCCAAACATACATCATGGCTCTTGTAGAGGCTGGTTATCTTGAAATGACCAATCCGGAACATCCCAATGCGAGCAATCAAAAATATAGGAGAAGTAAAAGATGAAGCAATATAGATTTATAGATTTGTTTGCAGGCTTAGGAGGATTCCATCTTGCTCTTGAAAAACTTGGATGTAAATGTGTATTTGCCTCAGAACTTCAGCAAGAACTACAAGAGTTGTATTTTCAAAATCACGGTATTAAATGTCATGGTGACATTAATCAAGTGAATATAGAAAATGACATACCGTCACATGATATACTCTGTGCGGGATTCCCGTGCCAGCCATTTAGCAAAGCAGGAAAGCAAGAAGGTTTCAACGATCAACAAGATAGAGGTAATTTATTTTATAAGATTATGGAGATTTTGGAGTTTCATAAGCCTGAATATGTCTTTCTGGAGAACGTGTCAAACTTGAAAACTCACGATAATCACAACACCTATCACGTGATTTATGAGAAACTTTCTTCTCTGTATGATGTGCAAGATGCAATTATCTCTCCACATTACTTTGGTGTTCCTCAACATAGAAACCGTATTTATATAGTAGGTCGCCTTCATTCAAAAGGCGGTCTTAAAGGATTTGAGTTCCCCGATTACACTCAACGCCCTGAGTGTCATATTAGTTCTATCATTCATCCAGAAGATACTGATTATATGTCGCTTAGACCAATAACGAGAAAACATCTTGAAGCATGGGAGCACTTCCTGCAATTGCTAGATAAGCACAATGTTCCTGTGCCCACTTTTCCCATTTGGGCAATGGAATTTGGGGCTAATTACGATTACAAGGGTATTGCTCCATATTACCAACAACGCCGCCAAATGGATGGTAAATTAGGACGTTTTGGGGAACCAGTAATGGGTAATTCTAAAGATGATTATCTACAATGCTTGCCCATATACTCACAAACTAATAAACTTGAAAATCGTCAGTTCCCAGACTGGAAGAAGCAGTTTATTGAGTATAATCGTAAGTTCTATAATGATAATAAGGAGTGGATTGATGAGTGGATTCATGAAATTCGAGAACCCGGGTTTGAGAATAGCCATCAAAAGTTTGAGTGGAATTGTGGACAAGACCCTGAAGTTCCTCGAACACTCTACAACAAGATAATTCAATTTAGACCTTCTGGAATTCGTGTTAAAAGACCAACTTTTTCACCAGCGTTAGTATTAACGACTACGCAAATACCTATTTTCCCATGGATAGAAACACCTAATGGTGAAAAAGGACGGTACATGACACGTAAAGAAGCTGCGGCATTACAATGTATGGAGGAACTTCAATACTATCCGGATACATGCGCTAAAGCTTTCAAGGCTTTTGGTAATGCCGTAAATGTAGAAGTAGTCAAAAGAATAGCAGAAAAATTATTAATAGTAGGTGATTATGATGCAGACTGAACATATTGATAAAGTGTCTATTGCTCTGAAGCCCAATGTGTATAATACATTTAGGAACTTAGTCAATACGGTTTCTAATACCCTTGCCGAGTATGTAGATAATGCGGTACAAAGCTATCTCAATCATAAGACAGAGATTAAAACTCTTGCCCCTGATTATCAATTGCAAGTGGAAATAACTATCGACCGTAACGCCGACACTATTAGTATAATTGATAATGCAGCTGGTATAGATACGCTCAATTTTAAAAGAGCGTTTGAACCTGCGCATATTCCTTTAGATAATACGGGATTAAACCAGTTTGGAATGGGAATGAAAACCGCTTCTGTTTGGTTAGCGGATAAATGGTCAGTCTCAACCAAGGCATTAGGTGAAGACGTAGAAAGAACCACGTCTTTTGACTTACAGAAGGTAACATCAGAAGGCCGTGAAGAACTAGTCGTAGAAAATAAATCTTTAGCTCCGGAAGAACATTATACGAAAATCTATTTGACAGCACTATCTTCTAATGCCCCTTCTGCAAATCAGATGGACAAGATAAGAAGACATCTTTCAAGCATTTATCGAAAATATTTACGTTCTGAAGAGTTGAAAATTGTAGTAAATGGAGAATCAATACAAGCTGCAAATTATGCGATTTTGAATACTCCTTATTACAAAACGCCAGATGGTGACAGTCTTTTATGGAAGAAGGCAATTGACTATCAGTCATATGATGGAAAATATAAAGCCAAAGGATTTATTGCCATTTTGGACAAAATTCAGAATGGAGCTAATGGTCTGGTCTTAATGCGAAATGGTCGTGTTATTGTTGGGGGTGGTGAAGATCGCTACTTCCCAAGTGTAATATTTGGTCAAGTCGGAAGTTTTAAATATCGCAGGATTTTTGGAGAGTTAGAATTAGAAGGCTTTGAAGTGACATTTAACAAGAATGGTTTTAGAGACGAGGATAATCTTTACGCTCTTATGGAAGCCTTGCGTGATGAATTACGTTCCGATAATTTCAATCTGCTTGCTCAAGCAGACAACTATCGACAACGTAGTAAGGAGGAATATGCCAAGATTTCCAAAGATATCAAGAAGAAACTCGATAAGCAAGTAAAGCCCAAAGACTTGACAAGACAAATTCAAGACGTTGAAAATAAGACAAGTAATAAGGAATTTGTCAAACAGGAAGAAAGGAAGGTGCAAGACGCTAAACCGATTGACAGTCATACTGAGGACTTCTTCTATCAAGGGGAAAATTATTCGCTAAGAATGGATCTGTTCACTGATGCTGGAGTAGACGTACTATATTCAATCACTCTGAATTCTAATGAAAGCACCGATCTTTTCTCTGTAAAACAGTATGTATGCAAGATTAACCTTGCACATCCATTCTTTACAAGATTCGAGCAATTCAAAAAGAGTAATGACTATATGCCTATTATCTCTATTTTTAAGTCATTTGCGATGGCAGAACTTACTGCTACATTAAGCGGTATTAGCAATGTATCAGACCTTCGCATCAAGTTTAATCAATACATTTTACAGTAGTTATGGATATACAGATTATTTCAAACGATACTCAAGAAGAGTTCCGCCCCATTAGAGGGGAACGGACTCAAAACCTACTCGATAGATTAGCGAAGGAAATCGACTCCGAAGGTGTTGACACTATAGAAAGAGAGGCTATTGAGGTGTTGTCTCATTGTTCTAATCCCACAGTTGACAAAGTACAATCATCGACCAGTTTGGTTGTGGGCTATGTCCAAAGTGGTAAAACCATGTCGTTCACTACACTCTCTGCTTTAGCTAGCGACAATGGTTATCGTATTATTATCTACTTTGCTGGCATTAAAGACAATCTAGTAGAGCAAACTTCAGAACGCTTACGTGAGGATCTTTTGGATGACGGAAATAATAATCAAGTCTACAAACTTCATGAGAACCCTACTGTAGACGAAGCCCAAAGAATAAAAAGTGAATTACTCCTTAGTTCTAAGCCCACAATTCTAATAACAATTCACAAAAATCCGAATCGTATTAAGAAACTCATTGAATTGCTGTCAACAACAACTGTTAATCATGAGATTGGGAAAAAGGGAGTAATGATTATTGACGACGAAGCAGACCAAGCTTCACTCAATGGCTATGCCTATAAGAATAGTAAGAACCATTCAGAGAATTGGGAAGATGATGCAGAATTTACGTCTACTTATCAAGCAATCTTAAAATTGCGAAGTATCCTTCCAAATCACTCTTACGTTCAATATACAGCGACTCCCCAAGGTCCTCTCTTGATTAGTTTGTTAGATTTGTTGTCACCAAAATACCATACAGTTTTAACCCCAGGTAAAGGTTATACTGGCGGAAAAACGTTCTTCAAAGATGAACCTGGCTTGGTATTAACCATACCAGAGACTGAAGTCTATAATTATAGACGCAATAATTTGACCGAATGTCCTCCATCTTTAATAGAAGCTCTGCAACTTCATATGATGGGGGTTGCCATCGTTGTACGCCTAAAGAAGACAGCAAAGTTCTTATCAATGATGGTTCATGCAGATAGAGAACAAGATGCGAGTCAAACATTTCACACTTGGATTGCAAGTACAATTGATATGTGGACTAATTTCATCAGAGCAGGTAAGGATGATATTGCATATATCAATTTGATGAATGATTTTAAGAACAGATATAGTGAAGCAATTAGAGAGTATTCTAAGCATGACGAAGATTATCCTTCATTTGAACAAATTGCTGATGTTCTCCCAGACATTATATGTGACACCAATCTTGAACTTATTATCTCTAATAAGCGCAAGAAAAATATTAAAATTGCGTGGAAGGATTATCCTTCACACATACTTGTTGGTGCAGAGATGTTGAATCGTGGTTTCACGGTGAAGAACCTTGCTGTTACATATATGCCTCGATATAGTGTAGGAAAATCAACTGCTGATACAATTCAGCAGAGATGCAGGTTCTTTGGATATAAGCAGAAGTATCTATGGTCTTGCCGAGTCTTCTTACCAGACGAAGTACAAGTTGAGTACTCTGAATATGTTGAGCACGAGGAAGAAATGCGCAAATGGTTGAAGGAGTGTAAGAATATCGATGAAGTAGAGCGTCTTCTCATTATTTCCCCACGAATGAATGCAACACGTAAGAATATTCTCTCTGTTGATACAGTTAATGATAAACTACGTGGATGGAGACTTACGAATGCTGTACAAGCCATAGATGAAAACAATGAACTTGTACATAATTTCTTAGGTGGTCTTACATTTGAAGTTTGCCAGAACTATGGTACGCCTGATCGTAACCATCGTTTCGCAAAGCTACCAATACAAGATGTTATTGATTTTCTAACAGGTTTTAAGTTTCAAAATATGCCTGATTCTGCAAGAAAACAGGCAACTCTGAGATACTTGAAGTATTATGCTTCACATGAGACTTCCCCTATTACTCACGCATATATCGTACAAATGGCATATGACGGGGAACCTCGTTTGCGTCAATTCAATGATAAAACCCTTAAAATTGGCAATCTTCATACAGGTCGTTCAATCAAGGGGAAGACAACTTATCCAGGTGATAAAGAAATTAAGTTCGATGACTCAATAACGATTCAGATTCATCATATTAAGTTGAAGTCAACATCCAATAGTTGGGGAGGTAAAGAACTCTATACCTTGGCAATTTACTATCCTGACGAAATGGCCATCAATTTTGTAAATAGTCAAAACCGTAAATAGTATGAACAATTCCATATACGATATATTTTTGGACCTTGAAGGCAATAATGCTGCTGAAGATGGCAAATTTTCAGCTAAGCCATTACCTTTCAACCCCAACCACAAAATTGGGATTGATTCCAATAGCTACCCCTTATTTTTTGTAGAATGTATTGACTATGAGGTTATTCCTAACATCGATTTGGAACTCATATCTGTTCAATTTAATCAGTTATGCAGATTAACAGACAGAGAGAAGACTAGCGAAGGCCGATACACGATAATTTCTCTGAAGACAATCAATCTTGATTTCTTGAGATATTTCATTGACGTAACCAGTCTGATCCTGCAAAGAATGAGCAAGAGACCTAGTCATAAGGAAGTAACATCGGAGTTAGCTAAGTTAATAGAGCTATTCAAAGTTTTTTCCAAGCCGTCTAGAAAGACTATACAGGGCTTGTGGGCTGAATTGTTCGTAATAGAACAGGCTAAAGATCCAGTGTATCTGTTACAGTCGTGGCATGTTTCACCAGAGGATAAATACGATTTTAATGATGGCAATGATAAGGTAGAGGTAAAGTGTACGGCAAGTTCTCAACGAAAGCACAGATTTTCGTATGAACAACTTGCACCCAACGCTAAATCACAACTTCTCATAGTTAGTGTAATAACAACAAGGTCTGGTAAAGGAAAGAATATATTCGACCTAAAAGATTCCATATTAAAGAAAGTTCAAGATGTAAAACTTCAACTTCTATTAAATGAGGTAATTGCGTCAACTCTAGGGGCTGATTTTGATAAGGCATTTGAGTATTATTTTGATTACCAAATGGCTATCGATGGTTTGTCTTTCTTTGATGTAAAGGAAATCCCCAATATCCCATCCTATGTAATTCCTGTTGAACTATCAAATATCAAATTTGACTGTGATCTAACAAAAATAAGAGTCGCATCAAAGGAAACGACCCCATCTCTAAATACGATTCTATTCAATAGTTTAGGCCTATGAAATTTGAAAAAATCTTTCCAGAAACATTACTGGAGTTGACAAGAAAGGAACTTGACAAGAGTTCTAGTTTTGAATACATCAAAGGAATTCAACCCTTTTTGATGAAATATAATGATGTACCTTATTATGTCTATATCAAGAACCTATCATCGGCCTATTTTAAAGATAGACCAGGGACGACTCGGGCGCAACTTCCAAAGAAGGATTTGTTTGATGAGATAAAGAAATCGCCTAATATCTTCGTATTCCTTGGATACGATCAAGAGAATGATGTCTTTGTCTGTTGGGATTTTAATGTTGCAAAAGAAAGGCTTAATGTTGGCAAGAGTGTGTCATTTTACTCACGTATTTCATACCAAGAGGAAGTTGAAGAAGGAGAATTTCTTCGTATCAACTTAAAAAATGGAGATAATCCTATCGTTTTTAAACGTAAATCTATCTGTGATTTTTTCGATAAGATTAATACATTCTTTGATGTTAAGCCAGAAGAGCAGTCCGATTCAACTCGCACAGTAGTAGAAGACGGTAAAATCAAAGCGATTACAGAAGAAGAACTACTTAAACAGTTACGACCTCTAATAAAAATCAGTTCACCGCATACACTTGAGGCTATATCGGTTGCAGAAAAGTTTTATGAGGGTAAATATCCTAAAATGACTATGAGGGATTGGCTTCAACTTGTAAAAAACATAAATTAGGTAATAGCCATATTCTCCAATAACATGGAGAGAATGACTATCATCTTTACATCTGCTATTGTTCTCCATCATATACTTGTAAACCAAGACAATGGTGTTAACCGTAACTACTGCGAATCCACAGATGTTAAAGGTTATATGCCCAATTATGCGACTATCCCAAACTTGTGTATTCGTTACGACTATCAAGCCGAAGAATACAACCAAGCTAAAGATGAAAGAGTAAGCACAATGTCGCCACAGGTAGTATGATAGTAGTTCCCAATACCGTACCAAAGTCCATGAAGTACATCCCAACTTGGAGCTAATTTAATTTGCTGGTAACTTGATAACGAGATACAGAATAAATGTAAGTCTTTGAAATTTAGATTAGTTTATCAAAAAATTAACTTGCTGGTAACTTGCTGACAAGCATAACACCCATAAACACTGTTATAATAGGGGGCGGGAAATGCTCCTATTTGCTTCATGTAGCACAGCATAAAACCAAGCCCACCCCAATCGTATAAACGAACAAAAATATCACATAGACTTTCATCCAAAAATCCGAGAACCAAACGCCTTCATTCCGTCTGAGGATTTTACGCATGTTGGATTCATGTTCAGTAATAAGTTTCGATTGTTCGGCACGGTGATTTGCCAATACCGAAATCCAACTTTCTACAGAATGGTCTATCAGTTGCTTAAGCTTTGCAAGTTGGTCAGGGGTAATTGTTGTTTTGAATTTCGTGTCTCGTTCAGCTTTCACAATGGCATTGCAGATGCCATTGACAATATTATCGCAACTGCCAACTGCCGCTTTGAGCGCACCCTCAATGTGACATTCGGCAGCGATAGCTTTCTCCAAATCCTCATTGAACTTTATCAGCGTTTCTTTTGCCTCTCTGATTTCTACGAGAAGTTTATCAATTTCTTGCTTTTCTGACTCAATTTGTTGGTTCATTTCAACCTTCTCCAGCATGTCATTGACATTTATAGGCGATGTGCCTCTTGATTTTCCTATACCCATGTTCTTGTATTTATAAAAAGTGAATTATCTGTGCAGCCCTTTCCTGCGTTTGCACATGTTGTTTGCCATTCGTGCGCAACGGCGTGCCCATTCAAGTTCATCCTCGTCCTTGTCTTTTCCCCAACCTCCAGTGTCAGAACCGCCACCGCCACTTGAAACAGCTATACTGGTAGCAGCATCCATATATCCTGCAAAGAGTAAAAGAGCCGTGTGTTGTATCTCTTTAATCTTAGCTAACGGATGAGTTTCCTCCAAAGAACAATCTTGCCGGATGATATTGTCAGCGGCTTCGGGTATCTCTACATGGTAGCTGTGATATTCGTCTGTCGCAATATCGTAATGCTTTATAACAGGCAGTAAAATAGGAGTCAAATCTACTGTCTGTGTTTGTTGAGGAATAGATTTTGTTGGCTCGGATTTCCTTTCCTGCGGATGCAATTTTGCCCAAGTAGCTTCTATCTTTGATGGAGTCAGATTTCTCCCGATACCCAACACGGATGATTTATAATTTGAGTTACCCCGTTTGACTGAATAACCATAAACTTTTCCCTTATCATTTTCTTGTATGTGTACTTTGTAACCCCGTTTTGTCAGTTCCATTTCATATTGTCGCCAACTGAATTTGTCCATTGTACGAAGTATCTCCATACAACAGTTTGAGATCTCCTGCCTGTGCCGTATGCCGATTTCTTTGGACTGTACCCATCCTCGTTTTTCGTTGATGATATTCGCAGCCATGACTGCCCTCTCACCAATCTTATGGCTATCGTTGATTTTTCCGTTCATATCCACACGGTTGGCATCAATGTGCAGGTGAAGAATGCCACTTTTAGAATCACGATGCAGGGCGGTTATGTATTGCGAACCTTTGAGATTGGTCTGCTTTGAGGAAGCCCGTTTGGTCTTTTGGGAAAGGTCTATGGAATCGAATACCTGTATGAACTCATCTGCCAAACGTACCCAGTCGTCCATCGTCCAGTTTCGGCTCTCTTCCTCGGATGGGGAAATTTCAATTCTTATCACGTTTCTGCCAAGAGGTCTGCCCTTGTTGATTTTCTCGGCAAACATCTTCTGAACGAGCATCATCCGACCGTACATCGCTTCCGGTGAAATGTCATCGGGCAACAGGTTGGCTTTGACTATATCCGCTCTGTCTTTATTGACGGAATATCTTATGGCATTTGCGCCATGCGGTATAGTACTGGCTTTTGCTATCATAACGGGTAAGGAAATTTATTCGGTAAGATAATTCTCTATTTGGCTCCAGCGGTTGATTAGTTGCGTAGCAGCTCTCATCCATTGTTCCACAAACCGAGTATCGCTGAAATACATTGCACGTTTATCCGCTTGAATGGACTTTACTGCTGCCGCAATACGGATAAGGTCGCCCCTTGCATCCGTCAGGCTGCATAAGGCTTCTACCTCACGCTCAGACAGCCGTTGCCGTGGATGCTGCCCTAAAGCAGTGCGGCGCACATAGTTGCTCATGGATAAACCGCAGGTCTTGGCGAGTTCTTTCGCTTTGGCGTATTCCTATTCCGTTACTCTGGCTTCAAGTCGCAAGGTGCGCCTCGTAACTTTCTTGTTATTTTCTTCATCAACATCTTTGTTGGTAATCTTTTTCTTCTTCATGTTTTGTTATGTTATGGGTGAGACATCAATCTAAAAAGGGACAGCACGGTGGGAACTTGCGACTGCCGGAATACGCCTATGTGGTACGAATAAGCGAAGCAAATTTGTGCGACATAGGAACTTCTTGCAAGACCCCACACAAAAATATAGGCATCACAGTTATATCCAGTATGACTATTTCTGACTATCTGCCGAAATATCCTCATTAGATTCTTCCCCTGCCGTAGGCTGTGGAGGAGCCGAATTGGTAGGAACAGAAGAAAATGGAGAGAGCAGTTCGCCTTCGTTTGATATAATAGGCATTTTGCCTACGAAGGAAAAAACTGCATCAGAAACGTAGGTTTCATTCATTACTTCTGTTTGTCTACACTCATTCGAGTTGGGTAAATTTCTCTCCATACGGCTATCCGAATTCTCCTGTGGAGTCATTGGTAAGACGGTTACCATATCATCAGATTGTGCGTAATCATTTGCTCCTTTTTCTTGCCGGTCTTTTAGTCGAACATAGAAAGGATTGTCTATTCGGTTGCCATCCAACATCCATGCCGATATACATTTCAGCGTGTGGACGCTTGTTCGGTTGCCCTGTGTGGATGCGACAATTCCCAACTGGTTCATCTTGTCAAGTACACGGGATATGGTCTTCTTGTCATAGCCTAACTTGCAGGATAAATCCACTTCCGAAAGGATGGCTTGCCCCACTTGTAAGGTTGTGGAAAATCCTTTTATGGCATAATCGTTTTCTTTCAGCACTGCCGCTTCGATAAGTTGGTGTAGAATTTTCATGCGGTCAATGCCATACTTGCTCCCTGCCAGATATGCAAGTTGCTCTGACGAAAGCACTATACAATAATTCAAGTTTGTTTTCATCGTCTGTCAATTTTGAAGATGGTTTATAAATGGTGCAGCCAAAAGAGAAAGTCATCGGTGCATTCCGCATCCTCTCTCCGGCATATAATACTCCTTGTCGTATGCAATGTGGTCAAGCACATCTTGAAGCCTGTCCAGTTGTCGGCTGTCCAATACACGGATGGCGGCAATGGTAATGTTCTGTGAAGCGATACGGCGGTGTTCACAATTCCGTTCTGATGTACTTCCGTCCCCATCGGCATGGACACTTCGCAGGTAATCGTTCACCGCCTCGGTCTGTTCCTTGCTCGGAAAAGTGGAAGGGTAACGGTCTTGAACATACGCAACCATGTGGCTGACCGCATTTGCCAGCAGCGGGTCACGCTCTTGTAGCTGTCTGATAAGTTCTTCTTTTCTCATGTTGTTGGTTTATATTGTCCCGTGTCCCAAGCGTTTCTTATAATTTTCTATTTTGCTCACTTTATGTTTTTATTCTTTTTTCGAGGGCAAAAGGGACAAGGGGACATAGGACACAGTTTTTCTTTTCCCTTATTTTGAAATTAGAATGGCAAATCCTGTTCACTTGGCAGTGCTGTACCAGAATCTTCACTTGGAGTGTCCACCCTTACCCACGGGTGCTTCGTCCGTCCCGTCTTGTCGCAATAGGCAGGGTGCAAGCCCTTGACCTTCTCCTGCTCACTCCGTTTCCAATTAGGAATCGTGGACATCAGGCGGTTGATATATTGCGAAGTGTACTTTAATGGATTCCGTCTGACTAAATCATTGGGTAGTTCCTCTATAATCTGTCGGGCACAAACCATATTGAGTAAAGTCATTGTAGAATTTGGTTCCGAGTACGCTCCTTTCTGATAAGCCAACCGTGTAGGAATCATCCAACTTGCATACTGGATGGGAACCTCATGCTCCAGATACATTTCTATGTCCTCTATGATGGGGTCAGCAATGATATTGGAGTGTTGCATCTGCACTTCATTGGCCTCATTTTCCATGTCCGGCGACAAGTAGAGTTTCATTCCTTGCTTATAATAGGTATATGCCTCTGCCCAAAGCTGAGGAACGGAACACTGTAGTTTATCCAGCCAATCCGACACATGCCCATTGCCTTTGACCGAGATAATCCACCATCGGCGATTTCCATTGTCTCCTTGCAGGAAGTTTGCCTCATTGGTGGTAGCCGCAAAAACATTGTGCCGCATGAACTCCACCACCTTATGCCCATAAGCCGGACGCATATAATCACTGCAACGGCTTAGAAAAGCCTTGGCTGCCTCTGCATCGTTCGCTCGTTTCAAACCATTCAACTCACTGATTTCAATAATCCAGCCATTGGTTATGGTCTCCACTTTCTCCTTGTCACCACTGGCGAAAGAAAATGAGTCGTTGAACCACTTACCGCTAATAGCTTTGAAGAAGGTGCTCTTACCGATACCTTGGGGACCGGGCAAGGTCAATACGTTGTCAAACTTGCAACCTGGATTGAATACTCTAGTTACAGCCGCCACAAACCAAAGTTTTGTCTGTTCTCTGACAAGCGGATTGTCCTCGGCTCCAAGATAATCTATGATGGTTGTGGCTATGCGAGGTTGTCCGTCCCATGTCTCTTGTGTGATGAATTCCTGTACAGGATTGAAACTCCGTTCAGAAGAAGTGGTCTTCAGTATCTCAAATACCTTGTTCTGCGTCAGGCGTATTCTGTATGTTCTTTCCAGATAGTCCTGTATCTTTCCTGCTGATTCTTCATCAATTTTGTTACCATTGACATTGCGGAACAAAGGGCAGAAACACACATCGTCCTGACAGAAGGTATCGTACCTTATCTGACTAAGATTCTCATCCAGTGTGAAAATAAGCCGGAGATTACTGATGGAACGAACCGGATTCCCGTAACTGTCTGTTGCCAGATTCTTTTTCCAATTCTCTTCCATACCGCTATTCTTTGATATGGATGCCACCAGATTCCTTTGCCAAAGCCAATGCAAGGTCTGCATCCACTACAATTTTTCGTCCTATCTGCGTGATGGCTTTGTCTATGATGCCACTCTTCTTAATGCGGTTGGCGGTGGGTACGCTACAACCGAATACACGGGCGATACCCTCTATGCCATAGTAGTTGCCTTTGGATGCCACTTGGGGAGTGGCCGCTTCTGTACTCTCCACACTTTTAGTGATGAGAAAGCAAAGCTCCTCACCCGTCATCATGGCGATGGGCTTTTGGAGTAGTTGGTTAAGATTGAGTTTTTCTTCCATACCTTTACTTGTTTGATGATTAAATACTTTAAGCCTCGGCTCAACTCTGTGAAACCGATTTCACAAGCAAAGGTAGTGTATGAAACTCTGTGTGTTGGTCGGTTTATTTATACCTTATTTTAACCGACCGTATTACAACAGTTGTTTGCAAAGTAAATACGGATAGCTGGATTTCCCAACTACCCGTTATTGGCAAAATAGTCCGTCCATCGGTCTATTATCCGTTTTGCTTTGGTGTAACTGCTTCCTCTTTGGGGTGAGTTCAAAGTAAGTTCCTTGATTTCCCCGTATCGCTTCTGTGGTATATCGTGCCCGTAATGTCGTTGAGAGAACTGTTCTATGGTACGGTGGAATGTCATGTATCTTGTGGACGCTTTTATCTTGCCAGACTTTACCAATGATTTCAACAAATAGGCAAGACTTATGTCCTCTGTATTTTCTTCAAGAAACAAAAGGATACCCTGCTTGATACGTTCCTTGTCGTCCAAAAGAATATCATCCAATGATTGTATCACCTTTCTATTGCCTCGCCTGCCTTTTACTTTTCGTAGGGCAAACATCACCTCTTTCCAGATTTCCGTGGTACAGCCTTCTATGGTATCTTCCCAGTCTGCTTTGGTTTCTGTACCCATCTCTATACTTCCATTGACAAGCAGGGTAACGCATAACTTTACAAGAAGCATATCGCCATGGTCAACCTCTTCACTGTTCAGCAGACGGTTAAGTAATTTGGTCATACGTGAAAGACCGTGGTCAAATACCACGAAATAATACATACAATAAGCCAAGTCTTCTTTCTTTTCCATTACACGGTCATACAGGTTAGCCATGAACACACCAATGAATACTGCATGAGAGAGGAAAACAATTTGAGAGATATAGGTCAGGAACTGATAAACCATTTTTCTTTCCAGTTTGCTCAACAGATAACATCCTTTGCTGTTTTTCATGAACATATCTAATTGCCCAATCAAGTAGGACCTTAACTCCTGCGGCAGACGATTCCATATTTCAATAGGTGTTTCAGAATGAACCATCAGCAGCCCGGACTTTGGCGATGTAAGCAGTTCTATTGTCCCCATTTTGATACTGACACCTATCCACAAACGCTTGTTGGTGATACATTGGGCTATGGTCTCGGTATATTGACCAGCCCATTGTTGATTGGTTATATTTTGTATGTCTTTACCATTTGCCAAATTAGAAAGCCAATCATACATCATCAAGGCTTCGGGAGGTGTGCATTTCTGCATCATCAGATACATGTCCATCAGGACAGATACATCACCTTTTGCCACAGCATCCATGCGCTTACAAAAGTCGGCATACACTTCTTCATGGGCTGATTTCCATGCACGGATAGCCATATCAGCCGCATCCTTCCTTTTGGAATAGGATTTTATCCTTTCTATGAAATTTATCATCAGCATTACGGATTAAGGTTGTCTGAATAATTTAAGCAGTTCTTCTGTGGACATGCTTGCCAGTTTCGCTAACAGAGCATTCCTTTCAGAAGAATTCTCCAAGTTTAGCAGTTTTGAATTGTTTTGCATCTGTATATCGAGAGGATAATGCTCAATGTAGATTTGAGTAATGGCATGAGCAGAAGTTGAATGCCCCATGCTTTCAGAGATATAATCCATATCCACTCCGGCATTATGCAGATTAGTAGCAAACGAGTGTCGGCACCATGTGCCGGACGGACAGATGGACTTATCCCAATTCAATGCCTCATGGCAAATCTTAATGACGCGGTCTTTCACGTTTGAGTTCTCTTGCATGGTGTATTTGCGGCGTAACTCTTCCGTTTCCGCTCCTTTTAATATATCGGGGAACACAAAACCGTCCCGAGTCGGAGGTGCAGCTATCTCATCCAAGATATATCGTAAGGGAGGGATGATAGGGACTATTACCTCTGAGCCGTCAGCACTCCGTCGGGATGTTTTCTTTCGATTGAAGCGGAAAGCTTTGCCATTTGTCTGATAATAATAACTATTATAGGTCAAGCGGCCAGCATCAGCCATATTGAAACCGTTGCAAAGATATTGGGCAAGAAATAATCCCAATGAATAATGCGCACGTTGCACATATTCTTCCGACCAATGTTCAGGATACTTCTTTGATACGAAAAGGTTGTATAGTTCCGTCATCTGATTTACGTTCAAGAAGCTCTGCTTGCGCTTTGCACTCTTGGGAATGCTTACCAAGCCTTTCTCTTTCTTGTTAGAAAAGGGATAAGGAACATCTTTGAGGTAGCCTTCATGTACACACCTGTTCCATACGGCACGGCAACAGCGCAAGTAGATACCGGCCGTAGTGTCGCTGATTTTACCGACAATCGCACCATTTTCGTCTTTAACTCCATTGTGCATACCATCCTTCCACTTCTGAAGTTCTGCCGCACAGATGCAGAAGCCCTTAATTGCATTTTCTCCAAGAATCTTTCTGAATGATTTGAGAGAACACTCATAACTTTCTGCGGTGGTGAAACGTACTCCTCCATCTTCTGTACGCAACTCGTGAATGACTTGCTCCCATATACTAATAAAGGATTGTGATTTGGTTGTGTCCTCTTTGGATAGCACCACTTCTTCACCCATGATACATTGACGTACCATCTCAAATGTCAGGATGCCGCCTTTGTTCAGGTTCATCAGGATTTCTTTGTACTTGGGAACGATAGTGTCTTTCCATTCTTTTTGTAACCTGTAGTTCTCGCTTTTACATTTCGTCGCATTGCAGATGTCCGAGAACTTTTTCTCAGTAAAAGAACTTCCAACTGTAAAGTAGAAGAACTTGCGGTCTATCGTAAAACGAAGAGATAATGGAAACTCACACGCATTCTTTCTACGAGTACGTGAATCCAACACGATAGAGACAGAACAGTTACGCTCTTTGAAAAGAGACAATGACTTGGTTAATTTTTCCATTGCATTCATTGTTTATGTTCAACATAACCTCTGAATACAGCCGCTTTGCAATGTGAGGCGTACATATACAAAACGCTGCATATAACCACTGAGTCCCTATCCTTTGACGGATAAAAACATTGTCGTTATATGCAGCGGTGCAATCTCGTTGTCTCCTGTCGCTGACTGGTAACCGGGCTTCTGCTAATCGGTCTCAACCCCTGAAGCAACTCTCACGTATTGTTTGAAATAGAGTATCTTCCGACTAATACTCCCTCTACGCTTCGATTCATCGGAATGGGATGACCCTCCCACGAAGGTTAGACAAACTCACTTTTCCTTTTTTTAGGAAAGAGCACCTCTTGGTCATGGTTTGCCATAAATGCATTGCATTTGCAAAGTTACAACATTATTCTGTAAATCAATATGCAAATGGAGTATATTTGAGTTTATTTAATCGTAAAGTGTTGTTTCACTAACAAAACTTCGGGTAAAGATATTACAGGATTGCATAGAGCATCATTGAAATTCTATGTGTAAAACACGGTCAACCCAAACCGTTTGTTTACGCATTGTTTACGCAAAGGCAAGAAAAAAGGAGTTGCGAAATTCGTAACTCCTTGATTTCTAAAGTGGACCAGCCTGGGCTTGAACCAGGGACCTCCAGATTATGAGTCTCGGATTGTTGAAATATCTGAATGTGAATTCAATAGAGCTTACTCGCAGAGACATAGAAATCAGATTGAAATAGATACGATTGCGTCTTTAGAAATATGCAAAATGGTTTGTGACAGCACTTTGGAGCGACTTGGCAAGATGGATGAGGTTGAGTCTATTAGATATCCTTTTTGTTCTACGGATAATGATGTGAGTTCTGTATTGAGATTTCCATTTGGTTTTGTTGCATCATGTGTTCGTACCATTCATGAGGGGTGTGAATACTGGTTTTTTTGTGGTGATGACTGTAGGTTCGTTGCACAGACAGGTGCGTTGGTGAAAATGAGCGAAGTGCACCATTGTGTATCCAAGGCCGGGTATTTTGTTGCTTGGTATGATCATAGTTATGACTCAAATGTGGATATTTTTGTTTATAGGGTGAGAGATGGTGGTGTTGGGTTGATTAGCAAATATATGGATGTGGAAATAAGTAAATGGGAGCGGGTTTGTTGGGGTGAGAATAATACGTTTTATGTTAGTGGCGAATATACTGAGGATATAGATTATTCGTTTTTGACCGATTGTACCGGTAGAAAGTATCTTAAATTTATTGTGTCACAACAGTGATATGTTGATGTCTGTACAAAAATTAAAGTAAGCGTAGTGTTGTGCAAAAACAATTATGAGACTGCCTAAACTTGTTAGACAGTCTCATTTGGATGCGATTTAATCAATAAGGATTCAAACTTTCCTAAATATTTGGAGCTTTTTAAAGCGAGGCAAACTCAATAAATCGGTTTGGGCAACAAATTTAGGAACATAGGCTCTCATAATAGGAATGCATATAAAACAAAGTGTAATAGATAATATAAACAATGTTAGTGCGTCTGTTATACCAATATAACGACGAATCAGGTCTATGTATTCCATATGTAGGCCTAAGATGATAATTGAATATCGTCCGCAATAAGAAATGATTGGTAGCCATATGATTGATTTACAAAGTAGCAGAAAGCCTAAAACTAAGCCTGTGGATAATATATAAATTGTTAATGGATTTCCATAGTAGTCAGTAAATAAAAAGTCTATATGAGGGTTGTTCAATAT
>CAMWXV010000006.1 GCA_947178305.1 uncultured Porphyromonadaceae bacterium
GACGGATTTGCCGGTGGTTGTGGTGGACGACAGCCGTACGGCTTCAAGTAGAGATCTTGTGAGAATGGTTGATGCCACACAGTCCATAGAGGTGTACAATTATGTTCCGGATATGGCTGCCGCGAGGAGAGTTATGAATGATCATGACTGTTTCGGAATACTTCATATTCCATCGGACTATGATAAGAGAATCGGATCCGGAGAGCAGGCTGTGGTGAATTTCTATGGTGAGATGAGTTTGTTGCTACGCTATCGTTCTTTTGTGGCGGCGCTCACTGACATTCAGCTTGAATTAGGAACCAGGATTCAGACACGCAAATTGTCGGAGGCCGGTGTGATCACACTTTCGCCGGCTGCAGCTCCTGTGCATAGTGAGTCTATAATGCTCGGTGATCCAACACAGGGTTTCGCTTCGTTTGTAATACCCGGAATATTGGTTCTGATATTGCAGCAGAGTCTGATACTCGGAGTCACGATGCTTACGGCCGGAGGTAAGGAGCGCAGACGCGCCAATGGTGGAGTGGATCCGTTGGCAGTGGATGCTCCTATCAGTGCGCAAATGCTTGGCCGGCTGATGTGCTATCTGTGTATCTATGCGCCGTTGGTGCTCTATATGCTGCATATTGTGCCACTGCTGTTCTCGTTGCCTCAGGTGGGTAGTTTGTGGCAGGGTTGTGTGCTCATATTCCCGATGCTTATTGCTTCCACTTTTCTGGGTTACTGCTTGAGCTGGTTTGTGAAAGAGCGAGAGTCGTCAATGCTGGTGATAGTGTTTACCTCTGTGGTGTTTCTGTTTTTGAGCGGATTGACTTGGCCGCGTTATGCCATGAACGGTTTTTGGAAGCTGCTTGGCGATACGTTGCCTGCCACATGGGGCGTTGAAGCTTTTGTAAGGATGAATTCCAATGGCTCGCCGCTTTGGGAGCAGAGCCACCCATATATCATGCTGTGGGTGCTGGCCGGTGTGTATTTTGTGGTTGCATACTGTTTGCAGCGTTATTGTCAAGGCCGAAAGGGATTGGAGTCTTAGATACATCCGCTCAGCATGGCTGAAATTAAAGTATGCTTTATTTTGCTCTGCACGTGCTTATGCGTATCTTTGCAACGATAACCCAAACTTACTCTAACGCGTAATTATGTTTTCAGGAATAGTGGAAGAGGCCGCCAAGGTGGTGGCTGTGAGAGATGAGGGTGGAAACCGTCATCTGAGAGTTAAATGCTCTTTTGCCAATGAGCTTAAGATAGATCAGTCGGTGGCTCATAACGGAGTGTGCCTTACTGTGGTGGAGCTTCATTCTGATGAGAGTTATACCGTTACCGCCATTCAGGAAACTCTTGATCGTTCCAACCTGGGGTTGCTCTCGGAGGGTGACGAGGTGAATCTGGAGCGTTCAATGGTGATGAACGGGCGACTTGACGGCCATATCGTGCAGGGGCATGTGGACTGTACGGCAGTGTGTGAGAGCGTAGAACGCGTGGATGGCAGTATCTATTACAAGTTCACATATGATGTGGCTCCGGAAATGGCTGCCAAGGGGTATGTGACGGTAGAGAAAGGTTCGGTGACTGTGAACGGAGTGAGCCTTACAGTATGTGACAGTGAGCGGAATTCGTTTCGCGTGGCCATAATTCCGTATACCTATGAACATACTAATTTCCACGCTATAGAGCCGGGAACCAAGGTGAATATAGAGTTTGACATTATTGGTAAATATTTGGCGCGTCTCGCGGAGTTTGCTCGCTGAGATTTGTTGTAAAAATACTTAATAAATGCTAATTTATTGTTAATAAAGATATGGTTGCCGCCTTGGACAATTAAAAAAATGTGGTTTTGATTGTGTAATGGGGCGAGAATTACTATCTTTGTGCCATAAAAGTCACGGAGGGGGCAGCTGCTTCCTCCATTTTATTTGTATTATTATGATTGACAAGCTACTTGTGACCGATGTGGTGCGCGAGGCAATTGCCAATACCGATGCTTTTTTGGTGGAGGTAAGTGTGAGTGCGGCCAATGAAATTAATGTGGAGATAGATTCGCCCACCGGGGTGGATATAGATGCTTGCGCAGATATAACCCGCAAAATCGAAGCAGTGTTGGATCGTGATGTTGAGGATTATGAACTCACTGTTGGTTCAGCCGGTCTTACTGCACCGTTCAAGGTGGCAGGTCAATATCTCAAAAACCTGGGCAACGAAGTGGAGGTGCTCACCAAGGATGGCAAGAAGGTTTCCGGGGTGCTCACCGATTACAATGAGGATGCAGGAGAATTCACTGTAGAGGTGCAGAAGAAGGTGAAACCGGAGGGAAAGAAACGCCCGGAGATGGTGGCTGAGCCTGTGACTCTTAAGGTGGATGGATGTAAATCTGTAAAATATTTATTAAAATTCAAATAACGATACTTTCCTATGGCTAAGAAAGAGGAAGCTCCCAATATGGTGGAGAGTTTTGCCGAGTTCAAGGAACTTAAGAATATCGACAAGGCCACTATGATCAGTGTGCTTGAAGAGTCGTTTCGCAATGTGCTGGCCAAGATGTTTGGCACAGACGAGAATCTGGATGTGATCATGAATCCTGACAAGGGTGATGTGCAGATATTCCAGAATCTTAAGGTGGTGCCGGACGGTGAGGTGCAGGATCCGAATATGGAGATTTCGCTCAGCGATGCTCGTGCCGACCAGGATCCTGATGTGGAAATAGGCGAGGAGCACACCCGTGAAATTTTCTTTGCGGATTTCGGCCGTCGCGCTATACTCAATTTGCGTCAGACACTGCAAAGCAAGATTCTTGATCTCCAAAAGGAGAATATCTATAAAAAATTCAAGGAGCTTGAAGGCGATTTGGTGAGCGGAGAGGTGTATCAGACTTGGAGCAAAGAGATATTGCTGCTTGATGATGACAAGAACGAGCTGTTGCTACCCAAGAGCGAATCTATTCCCGGTGATTTCTTCCGCAAAGGCGAAACGGTGCGTGCCGTTGTTGCTAATGTGGACAATAAGAACAATAATCCCAAAATCACTGTGAGCCGCACCAATGAGAATTTCTTGCGCCGCTTGTTTGAGCTGGAGGTTCCTGAGATTCACGATGGTCTTATCAGCATACGTGCTGTGGCTCGTATTCCTGGAGAACGTGCCAAAATAGCGGTGGAGAGCTATGATGACCGTATTGATCCGGTTGGAGCCTGTGTAGGTGTGAAAGGGTCGCGTATACACGGTATTGTACGTGAATTACGCAATGAGAATATAGATGTGATCAATTACACAGCCAATCCCTCGTTGTTTATACAGCGTGCATTGAGTCCGGCCAAGGTGTCGTCAATACGCCTTGACGAAAATGAAAAGAAGGCTGAGGTGTTTTTGCGTCCAGATGAGGTATCATTGGCTATCGGTAAGGGCGGTTTGAATATCAAGCTTGCTTCAATGCTCACCGGTTATGTAATTGACGTGTATCGTGATACAGAAGAACCCAATGAGGAGGATATTTATCTTGACGAGTTCAAGGATGAGATTGACGGTTGGGTTATTGATGCTCTCAAAAATATGGGATGTGTCACCGCCAAAGGTGTGCTCAACACTCCGCGTCAGCTTCTTATAGACAAAGCAGACTTGGAAGAGGATACTGTGGATCAGGTGATAGCGGTGCTCCGCGCAGAGTTTGAGGACGAATAATCCCCGGTTTCCTGCCCCCATTTCGGCAGGCAGGCGCAACTGAGATCACCAACCCACCAAAATTAGAAAACAGTAAACATATATATGGCGAAAACTAAAATCAGTAAAGTAGCAAAAGATATCAACGTGGCACTACCCACTGTGGTGGAGTTTCTGCGTAAAAAGGGCATAACAGTGGAGGATAATCCCAATGCCCGAATAGATGATGATGTCTATGATCTGCTCGTGAAGGAGTATGCACCTGACAAGGCTGTGAAAAATCAGGCTGCCCAGGTACTGTCGGAGCGGCAGAAGGAGAAGGTGAAGCCCGCAAGTTCCGAGCCTGCCGAAATTAAACCCGAACCCAAAAGCACTCCGGGGCTCAAGGTAGTGGGACATATAGATCTCACTCCCAAAAAACAGGCTCCGAAAAATCAGCCGGCACCAAAGGTGGAGCCGGAGAAGCCTGTTGTGCCAAAGGTGGAAACTCCTAAGGTAGAGGCTACCAAGGTGGAATTACCAAAAGCGGAGGCTCCTAAGCAGGAAGCACCTAAAACTATGGCACCAAAGGTGGAGGCATCGGAAAAAATGGAGCGTCCTAAAGAGAATATCTCTAAAACCGAGGCTCCTAAGGAACCGGTGTCAAAGGCAGAGGTTAAGAAACAAGAAGTGAAAGCAGAAGAAAAATCTCAGGAAGAGGTGAAGGTTGCCGAACCTGAAATATTTACGATGGGCAAACCCAAGTTGGGTCCCACAATCAATGTGATTGGTAAAATAGACCTTTCGGCAATCAACCAATCCACTCGTCCCAAAAAGAAAACCAAGGAGGAGAAACGCTCTGAACGTATTGCCAAGTCAAATGCCGGAGCCAATGGTGGAGCCGGAGCTCCCGGCCAGGGCGGAGACCGCAAGAAGCGTAAACGTATCGGCGGTAAGGAGAAGGTGGATATTGAAAAAACCGCTCAGCAGAATAACGGTGGCAACAATGGTCAGCGCAATGGTGGCAACGGAGGTAATGGCGGTGGTAACAACAACCGTCGCAACGATCGCAACCAACGCGGACAAGGCAATGACCGTGCCAAACGTCCGGTACACAATGAGGTGAATGAGGAAGATGTGCAGAAGCAGATCAAGGAAACTCTGGCTCGCCTCACTGCCAAGGACAAGAACCAAAAGAAAGGTGTGAAATGGCGTAAGGAGAAGCGTGAAGCTGTGGCCACTCGTGAACGTGAGGCTCACGAACAGGAGGCAGCAGAAAGTAAGGTGCTGAAACTTACTGAATTTGTGACTGCCAATGACCTTGCATCAATGATGGATGTGCCAGTGAATAATGTTATAGGCACATGTATGAATCTTGGTGTGATGGTAAGTATCAATCAGCGTTTGGATGCTGAAACCATTAATATCGTGGCCGAAGAGTTTGGTTTTAAGACTGAATATGTATCGGCAGAAGTGGTGGAAGCAATAACTCAGGAGGCTGATTCAGAGGAGGATTTGGAAGAACGCTCTCCGATTGTTACCGTGATGGGTCATGTGGACCATGGTAAGACATCTCTGCTTGACTATATCCGTAATGCCAATGTGATAGCCGGTGAGGCCGGTGGTATAACCCAGCATATAGGTGCTTATAATGTGAAGTTGGCAGACGGTCGTCATATAACATTCCTTGACACTCCAGGTCACGAGGCGTTTACTGCCATGCGTGCTCGCGGAGCCAAGGTTACTGACTTGTGTATCATCATAGTTGCTGCCGATGACAATGTGATGCCTCAAACTGTTGAGGCTATCAATCACGCCTCGGCTGCCGGTGTGCCCATAGTGTTTGCCATCAACAAGATAGATAAACCTACGGCTAACCCTGATAAAATCAAGGAAGAGCTTGCCGGCATGAATTATCTTGTGGAAGATTGGGGCGGCAAGTACCAGAGTCAGGATATTTCAGCCAAGAAAGGCATTGGTGTTGAGGAACTGATGGAAAAGGTGCTGCTTGAAGCTGAGATGCTTGAGCTTAAGGCCAATCCCAAGCGTCCTGCCACCGGCTCAATCATAGAATCGTCGCTTGACAAGGGTCGCGGTTATGTGGCTACTGTATTGGTGCAGAACGGTACTTTGCGAGTGGGCGATATCATACTTGCCGGTACTCATTTCGGTAAGGTGAAAGCTATGTTCAATGAGCGTAACCAGCGTATCAAGGAGGCCGGTCCTGCTGAGCCTGCGTTGATACTTGGTCTGAACGGTGCTCCGCAGGCCGGTGATACATTCAATGTGATGGAAACTGAGCAGGAGGCTCGTGAAATAGCAACGAAGCGAGAGCAGTTGCAGCGTGAACTTGGCTTGCGTACCAAAAAGATACTTACACTTGAGGATATCGGTCGCCGTCGTGCTATTGGTAATTTCCAAGAGCTTAACATTATTGTGAAAGGTGACGTGGACGGTTCTATCGAGGCTCTCAGTGACTCGCTTATCAAATTGTCAACAGAGGAAATACAGGTGAATGTGCTTCACAAGGCTGTCGGTGCCATTAGCGAAAGCGATGTGACGTTGGCTGCCGCTTCTGATGCCATCATAATCGGCTTCCAGGTGCGTCCGAGTCTTGCTGCCCGCCGTGCTGCAGAGAAAGAGGGTGTACAGATCCGCCTGTACTCTGTGATATATCAGGCCATAGAGGAAGTTAAGGATGCTATGGAGGGTATGCTTGCTCCGGAAATCAAGGAGGAAGTGACCGGTAATGCTGAGGTTCTTCAGGCTTATCATATATCCAAGGTGGGTACTGTGGCCGGATGTATTGTGCGTGATGGACGCATCAAGCGCGGAAGCAAGGTGCGCCTGATACGTGACGGAATCGTGAAATATACCGGTGAGTTGGCTTCGCTCAAGCGCTTCAAGGACGATGTGAAGGAGGTTGTTTCAGGCTATGACTGCGGTCTTAGCATAGCCGGTTATAACGATATTCATGAAGGTGACTTCATTGAGGCTTTTGAAGAAGTGGAAGTGAAGAAAACGCTTAGCTGATGCCCACAGTTTATGTGAACATCGGATCCAATATCGGCAACCGCCGCTCCGTGCTGGAGCGTGCGGTTGCTTGCATAAAGGGGCGTTGGTGCAATGTGCGTGTGAGCGGAGTAGTGGAGAGTGAGCCGTGGGGTTATGATTCGCCCAACAGTTTTTTGAATGTCGGTGTGGCGTTTGAGTGTGATTCGGAATCCAGTCCTTTGGATGTGCACAGAGAGCTGCAATATATTCAGAATTCAATCTGCGGTGATTCTCATCGTACTGATGGCGGTGTATATGTGGATCGTGTGATTGATATAGACTTGATAGCTATTGATTCGGAAATTGTGGATTCTAAGGAGTTGCAATTGCCGCATCCGCGGATGCATATGCGGGAGTTTGTACTTGTGCCCATGATGGAGCTGGCTTCCGGATGGGTGCATCCTGTTTTTGGTCTAACGTGCGCCAAAATGTTGGCAAAAGTTTCAAAAAGTAGCGTAAGCGTGTCTTATGATAGCATTTTGATGGATTAACTTGTGTGAATCAAAAAAATGTGCAATATTTGCAAATAATTTATTAAATAAAAATACAAATAATATTGCATATGAAAAAATTCTACACGTTTGCAATTTGTGTGCTTACGGCACTGGCATCTTATGCCATAACTACCAAGCTCTCTTATATGGGGCCGGAGATAAAGGCTCAGCCTCGGTTGGAGCTGCCTGAGGAGTTTACCATTGACAGTAGTAAACTGACTTTTTTCAGTGGTGTAGTAGAGCAGCAGGAGCCTGTTCAAAGCATCAAATCTCAGCAGACAATGGCTGTCGGTGACTGGCAAACATTGGAGGGAACCTGCACGTTTACCGATGATGCGTTTACCACTCTTCTTTCCTCTATGGGGCTTGTTCCGCGTACATGGAATGTTACAATCCAAAAGCACAAGAGCAAGGAGATATATCGCGTAGCTGACCCATATGCCGGTGATAATTTCTTTGAAGGTTATCATGACGCTGACCCCAACCGTTATCTCTATCTCAATGCTGTGGATCCTGACAGAGTGTTTTTCTGTGACGAGTCAGGTAACGCCATAACATATTATGGTACGGGTGTTGATATAGGTTATGGCGATGGTCGTATCACAACAGCTGCCAATATGGTGCTTTCCGGTGCTATGAATGTGCCTATTTCTGATGATATGTATGCTAAATTGGAGGATGGTGCATTTGTGTTTCCTGATCAGGTGCTTGCCATATCGTTTGCGAATTTCATGGGCGGTCAGTGGGCTCAGGCAAATATCAACGGCAAGATGAAAATTGCGCTTCCCAATGCAAAGGATTACAGATGTGATGTTAGCTTCGGACGCTTTTCTGTGCGTGGCGAAAAAATGTATATATCACTTGAAATCGGTAAGGATGTGGCTGTTGCGAAACTCGGAATGTTTGTCAACGAACCCTGGATTTCGCAAAGCTCTTTTGAAGGTCTTGTTGGGGATCAGGGTCAAACTGTGAGCTATGGTTCTTATGAGATAGGTATTGACGGGGCACAGGGTCGTACCAGCTTGAATTTTGTCTTGATTTGCTACGATGCTAATGGCAAGGTAGTAGGTTGTGACTATACTGAAGCTGTTGTGGATATTGTAAATAATCCTGATTGGGTTACACTTGATGGCAAAGGTATGTACTGCGAGGGTGTGTATTCGGGTATCTATAATGGTTTGATGGTGCAGACTTATGAAGTAACTGTGCAGCAGCATGTGGATTATCCGGGGTATTTCCGTATTGTAAATCCTTATACAAGTGGAGAATGGACTGCAGCTTCGGTTTTGAGTCCTGTTCTGGATACTGAAATGGAGCATTATTTGTATATTGATGCTACAATTCCCGATAAGGTGTTTATAGAGGACAGCCCTACAGGTGTGAATCTGGGTTATGGAGAAGGTATGGTAAGCTCAATAGCATTCGTTAAGCGCTGCTATGATGAGGATGCGACCGGCTTCTATGGCAATCTTGATAAAGATGGATTGATCACATTCCCCTCCCGTTCACTTACATTTAGTGAAAAAGCCGATGCCAATGGCACTCGTTACTATGTGAGTGGTTCGGATACAATGTTGCAGTTGCCGGAATCATGGAGCAGTATAAATTCTGTTACTGCAGACGATGCTGCTGACTCAGATGTTGAGTATTACAACATTCAGGGTATGCGGGTATATAATGTTGCGAACACTCCCGGTCTCTATATCCGTAAGCAGGGTGATAAAACTGAGAAGGTTATTATTAAATAATATACTGACTGTTGCATAAAGCAAGCCGGATGCCAAATCAAATTGGCACCCGGCTTGCTTTTTATGGTTTTTGTGGATTATTTAATGTTGGGGTTGAGTTTATGCCATTCGCTTATTGGAGGCAGTACGCCCATGGCTATCACTTCATCGCGTAGAGTGCAAAGATGCTTGTAGCTTTCGTCAAGTTCTTTCTGTTCGGCGGTGGTGCCTTGGATTTCTTTGTAGCTTACACCGTTGCGGTCAATGGTGGTTTCCATAGCCATCATAATGTGTTGATACTTGTCGTTGTTGACATAGCATCCTGCCGGCCAACGGAACGGTTGTCCGCCCATGGCTGCTGCAATCATTTCAATGGACAGGTAGGCAGGACTCTGGAACGATGAGCGTCCACGGAGGTCAATGATATGTTTGCCACCTTGGATTACACGTACTTTCAGTTCTTCCCATTCTTTTGTGGGCAGGGTTTCTGTGCCGATGATTTCGCTTAGAGGTTTGCCGTCAACCAAGGTTGTGGATGCAAACACTGCCATTTGCTCTCCGTGTCCGCCATAGGTGCGGCAATTGATGATTCTGTCGGCAGGAAGGTGGAGCTGTTTTGTGAGTTCGTGTTGCAGACGTGTGCTGTCAAGTGCTGCAAGTGTGGTTACCTGGCTTGGTTTTAATCCGCTGTAAAGCAATGTAATCAGTCCGGTGATGTCTGCAGGGTTGAAAATCACCACAATGTGTTTTACATCAGGGCAGTATTGGCGTACATTCTTGCCAAATTCTTCGGCAATCAAAGCGTTGTCTTTTAGAAGGTCCTCGCGAGTCATTCCTGCTTTGCGGGCTGCGCCTCCTGACGACACGATGTAGTCAGCGCCTGTAAGTGCTTCTTTTACATCGGATGTGTAAGTGAGATTGATGCCCTTGAATCCACAATGGTAGAGTTCTTCGGCCACTCCTTCCAATGCCGGTGCATAAGGATCGTAGAGACAGATGTTGGGTGTAAGACGCATCATCATGGCGGTCTGTGCCATGTTTGAGCCGATCATTCCGGCTGCGCCAACGATTACGAGTTTGTCGTTTGTCAAGTAGTTCATAGTTGTAATAATTAGTGAATTGAATTGCAGATGTCTTTTGCCATCTGTTGTATTGATTCTATGGATTTACTGTTGAGTTGTGAATGTATTGTTACAACAGGTGTCACGATGTCAATGTTTTTCATTTCAGAGAGCATCTTTGTCATGATGCGTCCTGCGGTTGGTGCCCAAGAACCATTCTCTATCACACCTACAGTGCGGTCGCGGTATCCTTTGATCTGCAGGTGATATAAGAAATCGTGCATGGCCGGGTAAAGAGTGGCATCGTAGGTGGGTGCGGCCACGATCAAATGGCTGAAGCGGAACGCTTGGGCTACGGCTTCGGATTGATCGCAAACACACAGGTCCATTACTGCCACCTCCTGAATGCCGAGGTCGGTAAGAGTTCGTGCCAACAGCTGTGCGGCACGGGCTGTGCCTCCGTAGATTGATGCATATGCTACAAGTACGCCGGTTGTTTCCGGTTTGTATGAGGCCCAGGTTTTATAGATACTCAAATAGCGGGCAAGGTCGTTACGTAGCAGCGGTCCGTGAAGAGGCGCTATGGTGTTTGTTTCTATATTTTCAAGTTTATTGAGTAAAGAGGTGACTTGTGGTCCATATTTCCCGACGATATTGAAATAGTAGCGGCGGGCTTCGTCAGTCCAGTTGTCAGGGTAATCTGCCACACCGAATTTTCCGAAAGCATCGGCTGAGAACAACACTTTTTCATGCGTTTCATAGCTTACCATTACTTCCGGCCAATGTACCATCGGGGCGGCGAAAAATTGTAGTGTATGGGTTCCGAGGTTCAGAGAGTCGCCTTCGCGAATGGTTTGTGTGCGGCCTTCGAATGTAAGTCCGCTGCAAAATTGCGGAAGCATTTTTATAGCAGCGGCCGAAGCCACGATGGTCAGTTTGGGATATCGTGTCATCAGGGCTTTGATACCGGCAGTATGGTCCGGTTCCATGTGATGGACTATCAGATATTCCGGTTCTTTTCCGGCAAGTTCGTGGTCAAGGTGTATCAGCCATTGGTCTATGCTGTGCGAGTCTACGGTGTCTGTTATGGCCGGATGTTGGTCAAGAATAAGATAGCTGTTGTAGCTCATGCCATGCGGCAGGGGGTATTGCGATTCAAACAGTGTGGTGTGGGAGTCATTGACCCCTACGCACCGTATGGATGATGATATATGCAGTGTCATGATGATTGGTTGTATTTATTGGTGTGTGTGGAAACCGATTTCATTGCGCAGATGATAGTTGTTGCGCAGTTCTTCAAACAGAGCCGGGGCATTCTTTAATGCATGAGTATCGGCAGCCGGATTGTAGCTCAACATCACATCGCAAGCGTCAACATTGTGTGGTGCCGGCCCCGGAGTAGGATGCGTGAATGTGAGTGGAGGCAGTTGGAAGTGGCGAGCCACTGCATTAAGGGCCATGTTTGTGGCGCGGATTTTGCCTTGCTTGGAATATCCTGCTATATGAGGTGTGGCGATGATTGCTGCATTAAGCAGTTCGGGTGATATGTCAGGCTCGTGTTCCCAACAGTCAATAACTGCGTGGCTCACAATGCCGTTGGCGAGGGCATCAACGAGTGCCTGAGTGTGAACAATTCCTCCGCGAGCCGCATTTATTATCACCGGTTTATTGGTGCATTGATTTAGAAAGGATGCGTTACAAAGGTGATATGTGCTATATGGTTCGTTGGCAGTGAGCGGTGTGTGGAACGTGATTATGTCTGCTTCAAGGGCTATTTGCTCCATTGTGTGCCAGAGTCCGCCTTCGGCCTGTTGGCGCGGAGGGTCGCATAGCAGCAGTTTCATGCCAAAAGATTCGGCCCATCGCTGTACGATTTTTCCAACATTGCCTACTCCTACTATGCCGAGAGTGAGGCCGGACAGGTCGGCTCCTTTAAGAGCCATTATGGATGCGAAAACATATTGTGCAACAGCCGGCGCGTTGCACCCCGGTGCATTTGCCACTTCTATGCCGTGATCGGAACACCATTGCTTGTCCACATGATCCAACCCGATTGTGGCGGATGCTATCATAGAGCATTTTGAGTGGCTTAGCAGTTTTTCGTTGCAATGGGTGCGGGTGCGGGTGATCAGTGCATCGGTGTTTCTCATTGCCTCCGGTGTGATTTGATGAGGCTGTAGATAGCTGACATTAACCCCGAGAGGCTCTAAGATGGAGTGACTATAGGGAATGTTGGCTTCTATAATCACATTGATATGTTTGGTTGCAGTATTGTCCATATGTACAATGCGGCATATGCCGCTATCATTATAGTTACTGGCAGATATGCGCGCTGGCGTGTGTATATGCGGAAAAACAGTCCTGATTGAAATGCCGTGGAGCAATTTAGCATGGGTAATGTGGCCCACAAATTACTGAAATCAAAAATGCATAACACGGCTGTTATCAGCCACACTAACAACATCAATCCGTTGTGGGCTCGTGTAATGGCATTGTATCCATAAACCTTGACCATATTGGCTGCCGTGAGCATAGTGCCGGCTATTATTGTGAATGTCAGTGTTGTGCTCATCACCGGATTGCCTTTCAGCATGGTCATGGATGTGATGGTGATGTGTGGCGGTGTCAAATGTGAGAAGTCCACTATTGAGAAAGACCATAATAACCATACAGGTACCACAATTCCTACCAAAGCAGCCAATATGGAACGCATGCTTATGGCGCGCATCTGTGCTATTCCAGCAAAGAATACCGGCAAATATGCCAAGTATGCGTAATGACAGCATCCCATGCAGGATATGATAAAGAACAGTAGAAATACTCGTTTGGTTTGATGGGGTTGTTGATATGTGCTGAAACAGATCCATATGCATATCAGCAATGCCACACATCCCGCTAATCCCATGGTGGCATGGGTCATCATTCCCGGGTTTCCCCCTTGGCTGACAATCATCATGGCTAAAAATAGCCATGATGTGGTACGGAGCAAGTTGTATTGGCCGTTAAGAAATGACATCATTATCACTGCAATGATGTTCAATGCCAAGCAAACAGTTATCGTGGCTCCATTGGCAAATCCGTTCAGTGCAATTATTCCCATTTCGGGCTGCACAAGGGTGTGTGGGTGCAAAACTGTGGCTGCAGCTGTTATGGCTGCAACCACAGTTGTAATGATTAGAAGCAGAGCAAACGGGCGACTTTTGACTATCTGCGTGATGGCGGTTTCTCTGGCGTTCATCTACGTGATGGTTGTTGGCTGTTATTTCAAGTCCTGGCCAATGTCGCGTCGTGAGTACTGACCTTGGAAATGGATGTGTCCTAACGCTTCATAGCTACGTTCAAGTGCTTGTGTCATATCGTTGCCCAATGAACTGGCGGTGAGAACACGACCTCCGGCGGTAACTATATCACCATTGTCGCTGAGTGCGGTGCCTGCATGGAACACGGTTGTGTGAGGGCACTGTTGTTTTACTTCGTCAAGTCCGGTGATTACACGTCCTTTGGGATAAGAGCCGGGATAACCTTCGCTCACAGCCATAACGGTAACTGCGGTCAGGGGGCTTTGTTTAAGTTCAAGATTGCCAAGGTTGCCTTGGGCTGCGGCTTGCATGAGCTCAACAAGGTCGCTGTCTATGCGAAGCATGACTGCTTCTGTCTCCGGGTCGCCCATACGCACGTTGTACTCTATCACCATCGGCTCATTGTTTACGTTGATGAGTCCAAGGAATATGAAGCCTCGGTATGTGATGTTTTCTTTGGCGAGACCTTGTATGGTGGGTTCAATTATACGTGTACGCACTTTTTCCATAAACTCCTCGTTGGCAAAAGGCACCGGACTAACGGCACCCATACCTCCGGTGTTGGGGCCGGTGTCACCTTCACCGATACGTTTGTAGTCTTTTGCTACAGGGAGTATGCGGTATCCACCGTTGCCATCGGTCAGTACAAACACGGAGCATTCTATGCCGCTAAGGAATTCTTCAATCACGACAGTGTCGCTGGATGCACCGAACATGCCTCCAAGCATTTCTTCAAGAGCTTTTTCGGCTTCTTCTAAAGTGGGGAGTATAAGTACGCCTTTACCTGCGGCAAGACCATCGGCCTTGAGCACATAAGGGGCTTTGAGCGTAGCAAGAAATTGCTTTCCTTCATTGATGGTAGCGGATGTGAAAGAACGGTAGGCTGCAGTGGGGATGTTATGGTCGGTCATGAACCGTTTGGCAAAATCCTTGCTGCCCTCAAGTTGTGCTCCGGCCGCAGTGGGGCCGACAACAAGCAGTTCAGGAGCGTTGGCTGTCATGAAGTCCACAATACCGGCTACAAGCGGGTCTTCATTGCCCACTACGATCATATCTATCGAGTGTTCAGCGCAGAATTGTTTTACTGCAGGGAAGTCAAGCGGCCAAAGCGGCACATTGGTGCCGTATTGGGAGGTGCCTGCGTTTCCTGGAGCTATATAAAGATTGTTGAGCATGGGGCTTTGGCTTATTTTCCAAGCCAATGCTGATTCGCGGCCGCCGCTGCCAAGAAGAAGAATATTCATGTTGGGGTATGATTAATGGAGTGAAAAAATGTATGTTGGTTCAATCTTTGTTGTTTTCGGACTGGTCGGAAGAAGAGGGGCGTTTCCATCCACGTCTCGGACGCATCAGCACACCTCCGGTTGGCGGAAGGCTCGGGGTGCGGTTGGTGAGCATTTTAAGTGCATGTTCATTGCGTCGTTGTGCCAACGGATTTTCATTTTCTTTGTCAGACTCATGGCTGTCCGGACGCGGGTTGCGGAATCCATCTTTGGCAAATCTGCCTTTAGTGGGATGATATGGCGTGTTCGCAGATTTGTCTTTGCCACGAAATTCTTTGGGTCGTGATGTCTTGCCACCGAATCCTTTACGACGGGCATCGTCTGTCCACTGCTTGTCGCTGACTCTTTTGGTGGCTCTTTTCTCAGGTTTGGTGGCATCGGATTTTATGCTGCCACCGTCGGCCCGGAATGATTGATAATCGCCGTCAAATATGATGTATTCTCTTAATTCGCATTCCAGTGCACCGTTGAGCAACTGCATTTTGATGGATGGTGCGAGGCCGATTTTGTGGAAATATTCTTCACGATAACCGATGATCCATGCGTGGTAACCTCCAAATACATGCTTGAGTTTGGATCCTATCATGGCGTATAGACCATCCATGTCATCGGAACTTATGCGTTCGCCATAAGGCGGATTGGTGATTATCACTCCGGGAGTGCCGTGTTCCGGAGCTTCTGTCCATTGTGATAATGGTTTTACTTGCAAGTCTATATATTTTGCCACGCCGGCGCTTTTGATGTTGGCTTGCGCTATGCTTACGGCCTTAGGAGATATGTCACCGCCATATATCTTGTGCTCAAAGGTGCGCTCCTGGGAGTCGTCATTGTATATTGAGTCAAACAATTCGGCATCAAAATCGGGCCAAGATTCAAAGGCGAAGCGCTTACGGTAGATGCCTGGCATTATGCCTGAGGCAATTAAAGCCGCTTCAATAAGAAATGTGCCGGATCCGCACATTGGATCCACTAAGGGGGTGTCGCCCTTCCATCCGCTTTGCAGAATTATTCCGGCGGCGAGCACTTCGTTGATGGGGGCTTCGGTCTGAGCAACACGGTAGCCGCGTTTGTGCAGGGATTCGCCTGATGAGTCAAGGCTCACGGTTACTCGTTCTCCGGCTATATGTACATTGATCATGACGTCGGCATCCTGTAGGCGCACTTTGGGTCGGCAGTCGGGTCCGAGACGATCTTTGAAGAAATCAACAATTCCGTCCTTGACTCTGTATGTCACGTAGCGCGAGTGTGTGAATTCGTCACTGTTGGCCACGGTGTCAATAGAGAATGTTTTGTCAAGCGACAAAACTGTGGTCCAGTCAAATTCTTTGATGCGCTCGTAGAGCGATTCGGGGTCGTGAGCTATGAACTTGTAGATAGGCTTGAGTATGCGCAACGCTGTGCGACAACACATATTGGCGCGGTAAAGCATAGAAAGGTCGCCTTCAAACGACACCATGCGGCGTCCAGGCTCCACGTTTTGCGCTCCGAGCGAGCGCAGCTCTTCGGCAAGAATGTCTTCCAGTCCCTGAAAGGTCTTGGCCACCATTTCAAATTGTTGGGTGCTCATATAGAAATGCTTGATTGAATACGGAATAATGTCACAGATAGCGGGAAAGAGAGTGGCGTGCTGTCACTCTTGAAGCACGCCACAAAATTACTCATTATTTTTGAGTTTAATCTCGTCAATCAGCAATAAAAAGAAAAATAAATCGGGAAGGAATATAGATTGGCTCAAAGAGCGTTCTATTTTGATAGGGTGGTTATTGGGGTTTCCATACTTTGACCCAGTCAATGCGCATTTCGGCGGGTAGTTCGGCATCGTTGAGCGATCCTTCCCCGGGCCATCCTTTGCCTCCGGCATGGTTGAGTATGAGGTAGAATTTAGTGTCAAACGGCCATTGTTTTGCTCCGGGTACACGTTCGTCAATATGTAGGTTGGGGTAGGAGAATGTTTTAATGTCGTTGACATAAAAATCTATTTTCTCCGGAGTCCATTCTATACCGTATACGTTCCATCCGTCTTCGGTGTCTATGGATGTTGTTGTGGTGTTGGGTGCGTATGGGTCGTTGGGGTTATAAACATCGGTGTAGTTGGTGTGTATGACATGGTGTACGAAGGTGTCGTGGTTGAGTCGTTCCATGATGTCAATTTCCCCGCATTGTGGCCATCCGCTCCATATTGGCTCGGAGGGCATCATCCATATAGCCGGCCAGCCTCCTCGCGCTGATGACGCAAAGCGGGCCTTGACTTCCACTTTGCCGTATTTGAATGATTTGTCGGCTTTCATTTGAACACCTCCAGTGGCGTAAGTGCTACCTGATTTTTCGCAACTCAGCACCAATTCGCCTTTGTCTGTGTCCACGTAGGCTTGATTGTAGCTTTCGGACAGGTAGAAAGCCCATGCGGGAGAACCTTGGGGGCACAGTTCCCAGCGTGATTTGCGTGGTATCCATGATTTTTGATTGAAGTCGTCGTAGAACAGCAAATTGGGGTCAGATATGTCAAAATCGTGAGTTATAGATGGATCGTTTTCAGGTTCTTCTACGTATTCTTGTCCGGGAGTGCTTCCGTTTCCGGAAGAAGAACCGGCTTCCTGTGGTTTTTCTTCTTCGTCGCCACAGGCAGTGCAAAGCGCTAAGATTGAAGCGCAAGCGAGGTAATAGAATCTCTTCATGGTTGGTTTGGTTTTATTGAGTCAAAGAAAAGTTTTGATGGGATTAATGTGCTTCCAGCCAGTTGTGACCAGTGCCGCACGAAACTTCTAAAGGTACGGCTCCATTATATGCATGTTCCATGCAGTTGATAACTAAAGCTTGAAGTTGGGGGAGTTCATCGGGTGCAACATTGAAAATCAGTTCGTCGTGAACCTGCATAATCATGGTGGAACGCAGGTGCAAGCGATTCATTTCGTTGAAAATGTGTACCATTGCTATCTTGATGATGTCGGCTGCAGAGCCTTGTATCGGGGCATTGATGGCGTTGCGTTCGGCATATCCGCGAACCACAGCGTTGCGCGAATTGATGTCGGGTAGCATGCGTTTACGTCCCATAAGGGTGGTTACGTAACCTCGTTCCCGGGCACGTTGTATGCTGCTGTCCATGTACTCTTTTACGTTGGGGTATGTTTTGAAATAACCGTCTATGAGTTCTTTGGCTTCGGCTCTCGGGATATTCAGGCGTTCGGACAGTCCGAATGTTGAAATGCCGTAGATGATTCCGAAATTGGCGGTCTTGGCATTGCGTCGCTGGTTGTCGGTTACTTGATCCAGTTCTTCGTGATATATTTTTGCTGCCGTGGCGCGATGTATGTCGGCTCCCGATAAGAACGCTTCTATCATGGAGGGGTCTTTGCTAAGATGTGCCATTATGCGAAGCTCTATTTGGGAATAATCCACGCTCATGAATATGTTGCCGGGGTCAGCTACGAATGCACGACGTATTTCGCGGCCGTCATCACTGCGTATGGGTATGTTTTGCAGATTGGGGTTGGTTGAGGATATGCGGCCTGTGGCAGTAACGGTTTGGTTGTAGGATGTGTGGATCTTGCCTGTGTGGGGGTTTATCAGAGCCGGCAGAGCATTGATATATGTTGTGAGCAGTTTGCGTAGTGCTCTCACACGTAAAATCAAATCCACAATGGGGTGCTTGGCTCTATGCTTTTCCAGGATTTCTTCGGTCGTGGAGTAGGCTCCGCGCTTGGTGCGCTTGGCGTTGGGGTCAATTTTCATGCGGCCAAACAATATTTCGCCTACTTGCATAGGTGAGCTGATGTTGAATTCTCCTCCTGCCAATTGATAGACTTCTTGCTCCATAGCATGCAGTCGTTCGGTGTAGCGGCGTGATAGTTCGGCTAATTCTGTTGTATCCACTCTTGCTCCATTGTATTCCATGGACGATAGTACACGAATCAACGGCAGCTCAATGTCGGTTAGCAATGGTGTCAGTCCTTGCTCTTCAATCAAAGGCGTAAATATGTTGTATAGCTTCAGTGTTATGTCGGCGCGTTCGCAGGCACACTCGGCGGATATACATGATGACTCCATCATTTCGTAATTAAGGTAGCAGGACGCGAGCATTGGCAGGGCATGCTTCATTTCCGGTTCAAGCAAATAATGAGCTACGGATGTGTCAAAGTATCGGTTGGTAAGCTTTATGCCGTTGTTGCGAAGTATCAGTATGTCGCGTTTCACATCGTGGCTCACTACGATGTGATTGCTATCGGAGTCGAATAGCGGCTTAATAGCGGCTATGGCTTCGGTTCGTTCGGGTGAAGCGGTTGGCAGGTTGTAGTGCCATGTGTGGGATTCGTTTATGCTTACGGATATGGCCAGCCATAGTGCATTCATTGTATCGGAGCTGTCTGCATCAATGTGTATTCCGATATATGGTTGGGCGCTGGCTTGGTTCACTTCGTGCCGGAGGTCGGAAAGCGAGTCAAGAGTTGTGTACGAATGGTGTTTTGTGGCGGCGTTGGTTTGAGGGGTTGTGTTGCTGTCGGAGTCGTCCGGGAAGTCAAACAGGGAACCCATGCCGTTGGTTGAGTCATTGGATGGCGTTGGTGTGGAAACTTTTTTTTGTGGTTCCAGCCGCTGAATGAATGTGCGGAATTCAAGTTCCTTGTATACGGATATAAGTCTATCGGTGTCAATAGGCTTGCGTATCAAGGAGTCAGGTGTTATATCGTTGGGGAGTGGCACATTGGTGCGGATGGTCACAAGATCTTTGGATTGACGGATTTGGTCACTGTTATCCATGATTTTGCGTTGTAGCGCCCCCTTGAGCTTGTCGGTGTTGTCAAGAAGATTTTCCACCGAACCCCATTCGGCGATCAGTTTGGCGGCTGTTTTCTCTCCAACGCCCGGACATCCGGGGATGTTATCGGAGGCGTCTCCTTCCAGTGCTAACAGATCAATCACCTGTGATGGAGTGGAGATGCCGTAGCGTTCGCATACTTGCTGTGGGCCGCGGATTTCAAATCCTTGCCCTTTAAGAGAGGGACGGTACATCCATACTTTGTCTGTTACCAACTGGCCATAGTCTTTGTCGGGAGTCATCATGTAGGTGTCAAAACCTTCTGACTGCGCCATGCGGCTAAGTGTTCCTATCACATCATCGGCTTCATAGCCTTTGACTTCAAGTGCCGGAATGCGGTAGGCTGCCAGTATTTCTTTGATATATGGGATGGAGGCGGTTATGTCTTCGGGCTGTTTGTCGCGTTGAGCTTTGTACTCCGGAAACATGTCGTGGCGGAAGGTGTGACCTCCAGGAGGATCAAAGCACACGGCTATGTGTGATGGGTTCTCTTTGCGCAGGATTTCGTCAAGGGTGTTGCAGAATCCGAATATAGCGGATGTGTTCAACCCTTTTGATGTGATTCGCGGAGCGCGTATTAAAGCGTAATAAGCGCGGTATATCAGAGCATAAGCGTCAAGTAGAAACAGTCGTTTTTCGTTCATGTCACAAAAAGAAGTGATAACAAGACCCTAAAGTTAATTAAAATTCCTTACCTTGACAAAATTCTTTCGTTGGAATCGGTGTAATGAAGGGGTGTATGTAACATTTTATAGAGGCTTGGGTATTGGTATGCGAAAAATTTGTAAATTTGTGCCTCCAATATTACTATTATGACAAGCATTGACGATATCAAGAATAGTCTTAAGCCTGAATTGCAGTTGCTCGGCGAGCGGCTTGAGCAGTCGTTAACATCGTCAAACCAGCTTATGAACCGTGTGGTGGAAGAGTATCTGCGCTCCAAAGGCAAGATGATACGTCCTATATTGGTGATTCTTACAGCCAAGCTTTTTGCGGATGTAAATGAAAATGTGATAGCATCGGCTGCTGCCGTGGAGTTGCTTCACAATGCATCGCTTATTCATGATGATGTTGTGGACAACAGTTCTATGAGACGAGGCTTGCCTACAGTGAATAGTGTGTGGGACAATCATATAGCTGTGCTTGTGGGGGATTTCTTTGTGAGCACTGCTCTGCAGCAGGCATTGTCAACCAATGATATCCGTATTGTGGGTTCTTTGGCTATGCTTGGCAAGTTGCTGAGTTTGGGTGAGATAGATCAAATATACAATGCTCGTTACCATAAACTTAGCGAAGAGGCTTATTTTGAAGTGATTTCCAGAAAAACAGCTTCTTTGTTTGTTTCATGCGTGGAGATAGGCGGATATGCAGTGGGTGCAAACAGCAATGAGCTTGAAGCCATAAGGGAATATGCACGCTTACTGGGTCTTTGCTTTCAAATCAAGGATGATATATTTGATTATTATCACGATGAGTCCGTTGTGGGCAAGCCTACCGGCAATGATTTGCGGGAGGGTAAAATTACATTGCCATTGCTTTATGCTCTTGAACATTGCTCCGGTGCCGAAAGCGAGAATATGCGTGAGCTTACCCATAAGGAATGCTTGGACGAGCATGAGATCAATGCATTGTTGGAATTTGCCAAGAACAATGGCGGTATAGAATATTCCTATAAAGTGATGGATGATTTGCGTGGCAGGGCTTTTGATCAGCTTGACAAGTTGCCACAAACAGAGGCAACTGATGCATTCCGTGCCATATTTTCATATGTTATTTCCCGAAATAAGTAATTAACACTAATTAAAGGTTGGTGGCTATGAATTTGCCCATGTGGTGAGTATCTTTGTGGCTACTATGAACCGATTGCTACTAATAATTATTTTTTTGTTTCTGGCCGTTGCTGCATTCGGCCGTGTGATTGTTGGCGCAGATCAGGAAGATGTGTGGACTGATATGCTTAATGGTCGGCGTGTGGCGTTGCTGAGCAACCATACGGGGTTGCTTTCGTCGGGTGAGCATGTGGCTGATGCCATGGTGCGCAGGGGGGTGAATCTGGTGACTTTGCTGTCGCCTGAGCATGGGTTTCGTGGAAATGCCGATGCCGGCGAGCATGTGAAAGGATCGGTGGACAGAGCCACCGGATTGCCGGTAGTGTCGCTTTATGGTGGTGGAGTATCGCTGGATGATGTGATGAGCAAGGTGGATGTGGCTGTTGTGGATTTGCAGGATGTAGGTCTGCGGTTTTATACATATTATATAACCATGATGCGGGTTATGAACGCAGCGGCCAAGGCCGGCAAGGAGGTTGTAGTGTTTGACCGCCCTAATCCGAACGGTATGACAGTGGATGGCCCGGTGCTTGACATGAGCTTGAAAAGCGGAGTGGGTGCATTGCCGGTGCCGGTGTTGCATGGCATGACAATGGGAGTATCTTTGTGGCTACTATGAACCGATTGCTACTAATAATTATTTTTTTGTTTCTGGCCGTTGCTGCATTCGGCCGTGTGATTGTTGGCGCAGATCAGGAAGATGTGTGGACTGATATGCTTAATGGTCGGCGTGTGGCGTTGCTGAGCAACCATACGGGGTTGCTTTCGTCGGGTGAGCATGTGGCTGATGCCATGGTGCGCAGGGGGGTGAATCTGGTGACTTTGCTGTCGCCTGAGCATGGGTTTCGTGGAAATGCCGATGCCGGCGAGCATGTGAAAGGATCGGTGGACAGAGCCACCGGATTGCCGGTAGTGTCGCTTTATGGTGGTGGAGTATCGCTGGATGATGTGATGAGCAAGGTGGATGTGGCTGTTGTGGATTTGCAGGATGTAGGTCTGCGGTTTTATACATATTATATAACCATGATGCGGGTTATGAACGCAGCGGCCAAGGCCGGCAAGGAGGTTGTAGTGTTTGACCGCCCTAATCCGAACGGTATGACAGTGGATGGCCCGGTGCTTGACATGAGCTTGAAAAGCGGAGTGGGTGCATTGCCGGTGCCGGTGTTGCATGGCATGACAATGGGTGAGCTTGCACAGATGATTGTGGGTGAGAACTGGCTGAAGGACAGTGCATATCTGCATCTCCGGGTGGTGCCGTGCGAGGGGTATACCCATGCCACGCGATATGAATTGCCTGTGGCTCCGAGTCCTAATCTGAAGGATATGCAGGCTGTTTGGCTTTATGCAAGCACTTGTTTATTTGAAGGCACAGTGATGAGTCTTGGTCGAGGCACTGACAAGCCTTTTTGCATCTATGGTCATCCGAATATGCGTGGCGGTGAATATGAGTTTACTCCTCGTTCAATGTCCGGAGCCAAGAATCCTCCGCTTTTGGGAAAACTGTGTCGCGGGGTGGATTTGAGTCACGAGAATGCGGATAGTATTATAGCTCGCGGATTGAATCTTGATTATATTATAGACGCCTATGGCCGTATGCCAAAGGGCGGGAAGTTTTTTACTTCGTTTTTTGACAAGTTGATAGGCACCCGTGCTGTCCGACCTATGATAGAGCGAGGCATGAAAAGCGAACAGATTCGCTTGACATGGGCACGTGATGTAGAGAATTTTCGCAAGTTACGCGAGCCATATTTGTTATATCCTGAATCATGACACCTACTGTAGTTGTAATAACAATAGCAATATACTTTTCTGTGCTTCTCGTTGTGTCGGCCATGGCTTCACGACGAGCTGACGGCTCTGCTTTTTTTACCGGAGGGCGCAAGGCTCCTTGGCCGGTTGTGGCGTTTGCCATGGCCGGAGCGGCTATATCCGGAGTCACTTTTATATCTGTGCCCGGAATGGTTATGGCTCAGGGATATGCATATTTGCAGATGGTATTGGGTTTTATAGTGGGGTATGTGGCGATAGCTGTTGTGTTGGTGCCATTATTCTACAGGCTTAATCTTGTGTCTATCTATGGTTATCTTGGACAACGGTTTGGTGTCAATAGCCATAAGACCGGATCATGGCTGTTTTTTGTGTCAAAGATGAGTGGTGCGTCGGTTCGCTTTTTTGTGGTGTGTGCGGTGCTGCAGGTGTTGGTATTTGAACCATTAGGCGTGCCGTTTGTGCTTAACGTGGTTGTGACGGTGGCTTTGATATGGTTGTATACCGCTCGTGGTGGTGTGAAGACACTTATATGGACTGATGTGCTCAAAAGTTTTTGTTTGATATTTTCGGTGGTGTTGTGCATATGGTTCACAGGACGTCATTTGCATCTAAGTTTCGGAGAACTGGTTCAGGTGGTGAAAGACCATCCAACGTCCCAAATATGGCATTTTTCTGATCCAATGAGCGGATCATATTTTTGGAAGCAGTTTATTGCCGGAGTTTTTATGGCTATAGCAACCAACGGTCTTGACCAGGATATGATGCAGCGGCATTTGGCGTGCAAGGATTCGGTGTCAAGTCGTAAAAATATGATAATTAGCGGAGTGATGCAGTTCTTCGTGATAGCGTTGTTTCTGATGCTTGGTACTTTATTGATGTTATATTGCTCTCGGACAGGGGTGGAGATACCGGCCAAAGGTGACCAGTTGTTTGTGAGCGTGGCTGCTCATGAGGCAATGCCTACGGTGGTTGGCGTATTGTTTGTGCTCGGTCTGATATCTGCATCATATTCGGCTGCCGGCTCGGCGCTGACTTCGCTTACCACCACATTTACGCTTGACATACTTAATGGAAACGGTTGTGCAGATCAAAGCGTTTGCCGTACGCGCGGTTATGTGCATATGGCCATGAGTGCTTGCATGGCGGTGATAATTATAGCTATGTATTATTTTAGTGAAGAGTCAGCTATCAGTGCTGTATACACTCTCGCTTCATACACCTATGGCCCGATACTGGGTTTGTTTGCTTTCGGATTGATGTGTCATCGCAGTGTACGAGACCGGTGGATTCCGGTGGTGTGTATTCTTGCCCCTGTGCTTTCTTGGCTTATGAAATGGGGGCTTTATGAGATATGGGGATATGAAACAAGTTTTGAACTACTTATAATTAACGCATTGTTCACCATGGTAGGACTTGGTATATGTTCACGCAAGTCCAAAGCCGAAAATATATCTGCATATGCCTAAGAATATGCTTAATACCTATATCTGGCTGGTTGATACCATCCGCAGCCATGGAGCTATAACCCGTGAGGAGCTGAACCGTTTGTGGGTGCGTTCGCCGTTGTCAAATGGTTCGCCTATGGCCAGACGCACATTCTATAATTATCGTAACGCTATTGAAGAGCTGTTTAAAATCAATATAGAATGTAATAGTTCCACGTTTCAATATTATATAGAGGGTAACGAGGATGCGCAGAGAAATAATGTGACCGACTGGATGCTCAACACTGCGTCAATAAGCAATGTGCTCACTACGGCCAGTGATATAAGCCATCGGATATTTTTGGAAGATGTGCCGTCGGCTCGTGAATTTTTGAGTCCGGTGATGTCTTCATTGCGTGAAAATAATGTGATTACGTTTCTGTATTCGCCGTACACTCGTTCAGGGAGTGGTAAAAAGGTGGTGCTTGAGCCATATTTTCTTAAGATTTTTCGTCAACGGTGGTATGTTACCGGACGTAACACGACTGAGAATAAGATTAAAACCTATGCGCTTGATCGTATGAGCGCCTTGACGATATCAACACAAAAATTCAATTTGCCTGTTGATTTTAATCCCGAGTCATACTTTCGCGATGCATTCGGCATAGTGTTCAGTCAAGGCGAAGTGCGCAAAGTGGCGTTAAAAGTAGACAAACAGCAGGCTAAGTACCTACGGGCGTTGCCGCTTCATCATTCGCAGTCGGAGATGATGGACGATGATTATTCAATATTTCATTACAGTTTACGCCTTACTCCGGATTTTGTGCAGGAACTTATGTCGTTTGGCTCTTCGGTGACTGTGCTTGCTCCGCCGGAACTGCGTGCTATGATGATAACCCGACTAAGTGACACTCTGAAAAATTACGAACAATGAGAATAGATATATTAACAGTGCTGCCCGAGATGTTTGAGGGGCCGCTTAATTGCTCAATACTCAAACGCGCACAGACCAAGGGTCTTGTGGAGATTCATGTGCATAATCTTCGTGATTATACAACCAATAAGCATCGTAAAGTGGATGATTATCCTTTCGGCGGTGAGGCCGGAATGGTGATGCAGGTGGAACCCATAGACCGAGCCATATCGTCGCTGAAGGAGCAGCGTGATTATGACGAGGTGATTTTTACATCTCCTGACGGTGAAACTTTTGATCAACCTATGGCAAATGCCATGTCTATGCTCAATAATGTGATAATCTTATGCGGTCATTACAAGGGTATTGATTATCGCATTCGTGAGCATCTGATAACAAAAGAAATATCAATTGGCGATTATGTGCTTACCGGTGGTGAGGTTCCGGCCATAGTGATAGCTGATGCCATGGTGCGCTTGATACCCGGTGCCATCGGTGATGAACAGAGCGCGTTAAGCGACTCTTTTCAGGATTCGCTTCTTGCCCCGCCGGTGTATAGCCGTCCGGCTGAGTATAAGGGATGGAGGGTGCCTGATATTCTTCTTTCCGGTCATCAAGCAAAGATTGATGAATGGCGCTATGAGCAGGCTTTGGAGCGTACTCGGCGTCTTCGTCCCGATTTGCTTGGAGATAAGTAATAGTTTGCTTTTTACGCTATGGTTGGTTGTACTATAACGAGGCAAGGATGACGGCATTGGCTTTGTCCACTACTGTGGTGTCAAGTGACGCAAGGTATATCTGGGTTGTGGTTTCGGAATCGTGTCCCATGCCTTGACTGATTACATTTAGAGGTATGCCTTTGGCCTTGGCTGCCGAAGCCCAGCTGTGGCGGGCCACATACATGGTAAGCGGGATATTTAGTCCTGCCATGTTGGCCACGCTCTTTAAGTTGTGGTTGATGTTATAACCCATGTTGCGGTAACAACTTCGTTCATTAGCGTTGATAGAGCGAATTATCGGCAACAGGTAGGATGTGGGGTTGTGCGGATATTTGCTAAGGATTTGATGCATTTCGCGAGTCCATGCAATGGTGAGCAGTTGGCCGGTTTTTCGGCGACGGTATGTTATATGTCCGCACGAGAGGTCGGATTTGCGCAGAAACGCCATGTCAATAAAGCTCATGCCTCGGAGATAGAAACTCATTAGAAACATGTCTCGTGCAAGGTCAAGTTTGGGTGAGTGGTCAAGTTTGAGTGCTTTGATTTTGCGGATGGCTGACAGTGGCAAGGCTCGTTTAACGGTTTTGTCTACTCCGGTGTAAATATGTCGGAACGGGTGTCGGTCGGGAGTGGCATTCTGTTCAATGGCTCTGTTGTATACGGCACGGAGTATTCTGGCATAGAAAGAAACGGTGTTGGGTACTACTCCGCGAGCTATAAGCCATGATTGGTACGCTTCCATGATGTCGGATGTGATATGGTCGATCATGGTGTCTTTCCCTTGACGAAAAGCGGTGAAACTCCGCAGTGTGGCATGGTATGTTTCTGCTGTACGGATCTTGCCGTTTATCCGTAGTTTGGTTATTATGTTCTCCATAAATATCTTTAATGTGAATTTTTGCGTGTAGCTAATGAATTCACATACGATATCTGCAGCGGAGAAGGTTTGTAGTGTGGATTCCAAAGAGTGAATGATTCGTATCAACCGTTCTTTGTCAAAAATTATATTGTTGTGTACGTTGGTGATACGAGAATATCCGGAGTCAGTTGTTTTAGCCGAAGTGTTGGCTTGATGCCATTCCGAGGTTGTCAGGTGGAGGTCTGTGACCAGTTGACGCACTTTGTGGCGGTGATAAATTTGATAATAGATAGTGCCCTCATTACCGGGTTCTACCGAAGGGCGGAACTTTACTTTTATTGTGGCCATCGTATATGAATAATTAGAGTTAACTTCAAGACAATGAAGTTAACTCTAATTATTCACTCTAAATTTGTTGCTGTTCGGCTTTTTTCTTGTCAAGGAATTCGTTGATGCCGCAAAGATGCTCCCTGACTTTGCCGCTGCCAAACTCATAAACTTTACTTACGAGTCCGTCAAGAAAATCACGGTCGTGACTCACAAGAATCAGTGTGCCGTCAAAATCTTTCAGCGCTTGCTTCAATATGTCCTTGGTTTTCAGGTCAAGGTGGTTTGTCGGCTCGTCAAGGATAAGAAGGTTGATAGGCTCCAATAGCAGCTTTATCATGCATAACCTTACGCGTTCGCCACCGGACAGCACTTTTACTTTTTTCTGATTCTCCTCTCCTCCAAACATGAAGGCGCCGAGCAGGTCGCGTATTTTGAGGCGGGCATCGCCCACAGCTATGTCGTCAATGGTTTGGAACACGGTCAGGTTCTCATCAAGCAATGATGCGCTGTTTTGTGCGAAGTATCCTATCTGCACATTGTGTCCTAATGTGAGTGTGCCGTCATGCTCTATTTCTCGCATGATGGCCTTGACCATTGTGGATTTTCCCTCGCCGTTGCGTCCGGCGAAAGCCACTTTGTCGCCACGGTGAATGGTGAACGAAGCGTTGCTGAACACCGGTGTGCCATCGTAGCTTTTGCCTACGCCTTCCGCTATCACCGGATAGTTTCCGCTACGAGGGCATGGTGGAAATTTAAGCCGGAGTGCCGATGTGTCTTCTTCGTCCACTTCTACGATTTCAAGTTTCTCAAGCCATTTCACCTTGCTTTGCACTTGATAGGTTTTGGAGTAGGTGCCTTTGAAGCGCTCTATGAACTCTTTTGCTTCGGCTATCTGTTTCTGCTGGTCGTCATATTGTTTCTGCTGCTGTTTGCGGCGGTCGCGTCGCAATTCCAGATAGTGGCTGTATGTGGCTTTGTAGTCGTATATGCGTCCTAAGGTGACTTCTATGGTGCGGGTGGTGATATTGTCAATGAATCTGCGGTCATGACTTATCACCACTACGGCCATGGGACTGTTGATGATAAATTCTTCAAGCCATCCTATGGATTCTATGTCAAGATGGTTGGTAGGCTCGTCAAGAAGCAGCACGTCGGGGTTTTGCAGCAATAGTTTGGCCAACTCTATGCGCATACGCCATCCACCGGAGAATTCTGAGGTGGGACGATGAAAGTCGTTTCGCTCAAATCCCAGTCCGAGCAACGCTTTTTCCACATCTTCTTCAAAATGGGTCATGTCAATGGCATAGAACTTTTCGCTGACTGTGGCTACTTTCTCTATCAGCGCCATATAATCATCGCTGTCATAGTCGGTACGAGTGGCCAGCTCCTCGTTCATGGCATCAATCTCTTTTTCCATTTCTTTGAGATGAGCGAATGCCTGAGAGGCCTCTTCAAACACGGTGCGACCGTCTTCGGTCATCATGTGTTGTGGTAGGTAGCAAACAGTGCAATCTTTGGGCACGGATACAGAACCTCGTGTAGGGGTGCGTATGCCTGCGAGAATTTTTAGCAATGTGCTTTTGCCGGCTCCGTTCTTGCCCATCAGGGCGATGCGGTCTTTGGGGTTTATTACAAACGACACATCCTTGAACAGGGTGGTGCCGCCGAATTCCACAGTAAGTGCGTCAACTGATACCATATGTGTGATAAGGTTTGGGTGGGTTAATTGAGAGGGAAAAGGTTGCAGAATCCTTGCTTGTAAAACTGGCAATACATTTCTATGCGTTCAGGGGTGTCATTGTCAAGAAGAATCAACACCTCTTTGGCGAATTCTATGGCTGCGGAACCGTTGGCAGTCACTATGTTGCAGTCTGATACGGCTTGTTTGTGCTGGTACATGGCTGCATTGGTGTATTTGTCTCCACCCCATAGTTTGAGTTGGTCAATGCCGTTGCCGGTATGGGCAATATTGTTTAGAAAGCCGTGTTTGGCCAAGAATGAAGCCGCATTACAAATCGCACCCACAATCTTGCCTGAGTTTAGGGCTTTTGTCACAATTGGAGCTACATTGTCGGCTTCAGGTTCCAACCATCCGAAACCACCTATAAGAATTAACGCAGCGTAATCATCTGGCATGGTTTCAAAGGAGTAATCGGGTATGGTGTTGAATCCTCCGCAAGATCTTACCGGATTTAGTGTCGGCGCAACGATTCTGTTGATATACTTGGGGTCCTTTTTCAGAGCAATATCATCACAGGAGATAGCTTCGGTCAAAAACACGGCCTCGTGTGCAGCATAGTCTGGAAGGAGCAGATATAGAACTTCTTTACTCATGGATTTACCAAGTTGATTGAAAAAAATTAACCAAACCTTACATTTTGGTGTGTAAAATTGGGCGTAAATATCGTAACTATTTAACAGTTGGTGATAGTTGGCGGAAAGACAGGGGGGGCTGAACCACTCTGCCTAAATGTCGTCATATCAAATAGATAGATGCATTCAGATTCACGATTGTGCCGATTTAGTGCCGGACTCTGACGGTCCGCGTTTCGACTCTGCCACCGCCTCTGCGGACAGCACCAATCCTATATGCGAAGTTAGTGAATTTCGGACATATTACCAAGTCCGAAGGTTCGATTTAGATTTTAATAAAATTGCTTGCAATTCCTTTGCATCTTGAAAATTAACCAAACAATTCTGAATGAGAGCCGAGCCTTACCAAATCAATCTCATCGGTCTCAGGGTCAAACCATATCAGTAGAAAATCACCTTCGATATGACATTCCATGTGTCCGGCATAATTGCTCGTCAGCATGTGAGGATCATATTCAGCCGGAATCGGTATTTCATTTTCAAGCATACGAAGCACATCAAACAGTCTCTTAACCTTTTTGGGGTTATTGCGAATATGTTTGTAGTCCTTCTTGTATTTGGTGGTTGGCTTGAGCTTTTTCATAAGCCCATAGATTTCTCCATTGCTTCTATTGAAGACAAGTCAAGCGGTTTTTCATTCCGAAGGATGCCACTTTCCGCTTCTTTCATTGCCGCTATCGTTTCTGCGTTCGGCTCATGGTATGCCGCATCCAGCAACAATGTTTCCACATAGTTGTTTAGGCTTCTATTCTCTCGCTTTGCCAATTGTTTCAGCCTTTCAATCAAGTCAATCGGCAACCGGAAACTCTGGTTTCTTTTCAGTGCAATTTCCATATCATAATCTTTTAGACTGCAAAGTTAATGCAAATGTATTACAATAACAACATATCTGCTCTAATTGTTGCGCTTCACCATATAATTCACATTCAGAAAGCGGAGAGAGGTGTGGCGGTCTTCCGGGTTAGCGGCGTGATGCCGACAAAAGGTGACGGGCTACTCCTGACACCCGTTGTCTGCATACGCCTATGTTTGTTTGTTGCATCGTGATTTGGCACATATCTGGCACAAAAACGCTCTTCAAATTTTGTGTGCCGATTTGGTGCCAAAAGTATGTTTGAAATGGTCTTTTCTTGGTCTGGAATCGGTCCTGAATCCGATAGGATAAGACACGAAAAAAACCGCAGAACTATTTGAGTCTGCGGTTTTACCGTCGTTAGTCCGACTTGCGTCGTCTTAGGTTGCGGAAAGAGAGGCTCCAGAACCTACGCTTTCAGAAAATATCATAAAATTGCAAATCACTGATAATCATATATTATCTACAATGAAGAGTAAATCTAAATCTTTCTAAATGCCTTTTGCTATTTCAATTTTTGGGTGTATATT
>CAMWXV010000007.1 GCA_947178305.1 uncultured Porphyromonadaceae bacterium
CAGTTCTCGCAAAAGCGGATTGTTTATATCGCTTAGCTCTACAAGCGTGACACGTGAGGTAAAACCAAAAGCCTTTTCAAACAGAAACACCAGTATGTAGGCAAACGAAGTGAACACGGCATTTATCCCGAAGCATCCGAGTATGCTCCATGAAAGTTTATCCGCATTGCCGGTCATCATTAGCTCCATGGCGCAATATGTCACACAATAAGCCACAAACACAAGTGCAGCAGTACGTATGAGTTGCGACCTTCGGCTAAGCTCCTTAAGACTCACCAACGATGTCAGTCCGGCAATGAACTGCACCAACACAAACTCCAGCGGAAAGCGGGACACAAATGTGCACAGCAACACCGTAACCAAGAAAGTAAAAAACGCAGTGCGTGAATCAAGAAACACCAGCACCAGTATGGTCACAATACTCAACGGCACCATATACAAACCGTAACCAAATGTGGCGCTGAGACCAACAGCAAGCAGTGTGAATATGGTAATTACCAACATCAGAAACGTAAAAATCCTGATGTTGCTGAAATAATCGGGACGATAGAAATAAAGATATACATAGAGACTGCCAATCAAAAGCACAAGAAACGCAATGCGACCGGCAAGGGGATAGAACCTGTCAGCCACCACCTTGTTCCCTTTTTCCTCAATCAGCTCTTCATAAGTGGTCAGAATGGTGTATAACTGGGGCGTTATAATATCGCCCCGGTCTATAATTCGCTCACCCTGCTGTATCACCCCGACAGGAGCAAGCGCACTTTGATATAGCTCCATGCGAAAACGCTCCGTTTCCACTGAATCAGCCACAATATTAGGCTTCAATAACTCCGACAACCGGGTGGCAGCGATGGCGGCATGCACATCAGGATTACGGAAAACACTGTCAAGGTGTGCATATGCACTACGGGCCGAACGAAATCCGGCCGTTGGCACAGACACCGTCACATTATTATTCAACATTCTCACACTGCCCATCTTGCCTGACAATATATCGGCATACGTGGCCTGATCCACGATACCTTTGGCATAGATAGCTCGGATTTCGCTTAACAAGCTTGCCTTTTGAGAATATGATATTCGCAATCCTTCCGTAGAGTCAAGCCTCTTGGCATATGTAGCCAGCATATGGGCTCCGAGAGTATCCACACGATGATATACCGGTTCAAATTTTGCATCAATACTATCTTTTATTCTTGATGCACTTATAGAATCAAGGCGCACCGGAATGTCAAACGGTGCCGTAAGTAGCGAGTAGCCCCATGGGCGATTGATCTCATAGCTGAATCGCGTACGGTCATCACCGGGAAGGAAATAACATATCAGTCCCACCGCTATGAAAAACGACAAAAGCCGCACCACGGCCTCATGAGAAAGCTTTATCGGATGTTTCATCTTTGGATTATTGCGATTTTATACTCTGACAGCACTCTGCACACCCTTGATTTTTTTCACTCGGGAACACAAAGCGTTGACCACCTCTGCATCCTCTACTAACACTGTCAAACGGCAAGAGAACACTTCATTGTTGGTATCAATATGCAAACTTCTTATGTCAATACTGAGGTGATTGGATATCATTTGGGTCAACTCCTGAAGTATTCCGTGACGATCCACACCGGCAATACTTACAGACGCAAGGAACTTTGTGGCCACTGTTTGCCATTCCGTAGCTACAATCCGAGGGCCATAGCTCGCTTTGAGCACTTGGGCTCGCGGACATGTCAACGCATGAACCTCCACCTTGTTGTCATCGTTTACAAAACCCATTACATCGTCACCAGGCATAGGATGACAACAATCCACAAACACAAAATTCTGCTCCTTATCGTCCTGATATAGTTTGTAAACCTCTTTTGTATTGATTTTTTCCGGAGCCACCACATCACGCTCCACAGATTTGGATTTTGCATTCTTGGCCTTGGGAGTAAGAACAGTCGTTGCCTGCGAGCCAAGACGGAATATCTTTTGCAGCAATCCGGGACTCGTTTTTGGAGATTCACGCAGCACATAACCGTTCAAATCCACCTCTCCATTACCAATTTTCTGATACAGAGCATCACGGGTGGTCACATGATAAAACGACATCATACGTGTGATAACCTGATTGGAACCCTCCACTTCGGCATCACTAAGAAACTTGGCAAGCATATCTTTGCCTTTGTCAATCATAGGCTGCATCTCCTTGCGCAACGCAGCACGTAGACGAGTACGAGCCTTGGCTGTGGCAAGATATTCCATCCACTCCGGTTTTGGGGTTTGCGACTGAGATGTAAGCACCTCCACCTGGTCACCGCTGTTCAGTTTCTGCGACAATGGCACCAGCTTATGATTCACCTTGCCTGCAATACACTTCACACCTATTTGCGAATGAAGTTCAAAAGCCACATCAAGCACAGAAGAGCCATTGGGCAGAGTAATCAGCTCGCCTTTGGGTGTGAAAACCACTATTTCTGAAGCAAAAAGATTGAGTTTAAGCGTGTCAAGAAAATCAATGGCATTAGGATTGGGATCATCAAGAATATCCTTTACGGTTCGTAGCCAGAGATTAAGCTCACTTTCCTCATCACTTTCACCTATTTTGTATTTCCAATGAGCGGCAAAGCCCTTTTCAGCAATCTCGTCCATTCTGCGACTGCGTATCTGCACTTCCACCCAGTTTCCGTCAGGGCCCATCACAGTGAGATGCAATGCCTGATAACCATTGGCTTTGGGAGCAGAAATCCAATCTCGTGTACGATCCGGATGCAAACGATATATGTCTGTTATAGCTGAATAAATACTCCAGCATATGCCTTTCTCTTTAGACTGGTCATCACAATCAAATATTATGCGCATGGCATATAAATCGTAAACTTCATCAAACGGCACATGCTTTGTTTCCATCTTGCGCCATATGGAGTAAACAGACTTCACTCTTGCCTTGGCTTCATATTTCAACCCCAGTTGATGAAGTTTTTCATGAATAGGTGCAGCAAAATCATTGTACACATTCTGGCGCTTTTCTTCCGAAGCCTTGATTTGCTGACGAATCTGCTCATATGCCTTAGGATGCTCGTATTTGAAACTAAGATCCTCAAGCTCCGTTTTGATGGCAAACAACCCAAGACGATGGGCAAGCGGGGCATAGATATAGAGCGTTTCACCGGCTATTTTGTACTGCTTGTTAGGAGCCATGGATCCAAGAGTGCGCATATTATGCAGACGGTCAGCCATTTTTATCAGCACCACCCTGATATCCTCGTTCATAGTCAGAAGGAGCTTGCGGAAATTCTCGGCCTGAGCCGATGCCCTATCACCGAATATACCTCCGGAAATCTTGGTTAACCCGGCCACAAGCTGAGCTATTTTTTTACCAAACTGCTGCTCTATATCCTCTACCGTATATTCAGTGTCTTCCACCACATCATGAAGCAATGCTGCGCATATGCTTGTAGAGCCAAGCCCTATCTCCTGACTGGCAATCTTTGCCACAGCTATAGGATGCAATATATATGGCTCTCCGGAGCGACGTCGTATGCCTCCATGCGCCTTCTTGGCAAAACGAAAGGCACGCTCTATTATTTCAGCTTTCTTACGATGATTGCTTTTCAAATATCCGTTGAGCACATCTTGAAATTCAGCTTCTATCATCCTGTCCTCATCCTGCTGAGTGAGATTAACCTGCTCCATATATTTTACTCCTTATGTGTGTGGTGCAACAATAGCACAAATCTAATAAAAATCGTTGACACTCATATAAAAAATAGCTACTTTTGTCGCAAATTTTTAACTGCGGATGCAGCCAATACCTGTTAACCATGATAAAATACGATTTTGATACAATCATTGACCGCCGGGGCACGGGGGCAATGAAATATGATGCCCTTGACACATTGTATGGCAACTCCACACTCAATCCGTTATGGATTGCCGATATGGAATTTGCAGCATGCACCGAAATAGTCAAAGCCCTTATTGACAGATTCTCACATCCGGTTTATGGATATGCATCCACACCTGAAAGCTATTGGGAGTCAATATGCTCCTGGCTGGAACTTCGTCACGGCTACCGTCCTGCCCGCGAATCACTGGCATTTGTTCCGGGTGTTGTTCGCGGCATTGCTTATGCCATGAACTTTTTTTCGCGTCCCGGATCAAGAGTCGTGATACAAGAACCGGTATATCATCCGTTTCGCGCAGTAGCCGAAGGCAACGACCGCTTGGTTATAAACAACCCGCTGCTACCCACGTCCGACGGTGGATACAAAATGGATCTTGAAGGACTTGAACACATTTTCGCCACTGAACGCCCCAAGATATTAATTCTGTGCAACCCTCACAACCCTGCAGGAATACAATGGGACACTGAAACTCTACGCACAGTTGCAAGACTGGCCAAGAAATATGAAGTCATTGTGCTTTCGGATGAAATCCATGGTGATTTGATGCTGTGGGGTGGTAAGCACATACCGTTTGCATCAGTAAGCCAGGACGCAGCAGATGTTTCTGTCACATTCGGAGCTCCATCCAAGACATTCAACATTCCCGGACTTGTAAGCTCGTGGATGATTGTGCCCAACAAAAAACTCCGCGAACCGTTTTTCCGCTGGATGGAAGCCAATGAATTTTCATCCCCTACATTCACAGCCACAGTGGGCACTGAAGCAGCATACCGTCACGGAGAGGAATGGCTAAACCAGCTACTCACATATATAGAAGGAAACATCATTGCCGTAGAACATTTCTTCGCTGAAAATTGTCCTAAAATCAAACCTCTACGACCACAAGCCTCATTCCTTGTGTGGCTTGACTGCCGCGAACTTGGACTCAACCAGCCAGATTTGTGCAAATGGTTCACCGACCATGGCCTTGCTCTCAACGACGGAAGCATGTTTGGTGCCGCCGGTTCCGGATTCATGCGCCTGAACGTGGCCATGCCACGTGCCGCCTTACTGAAAGCCTTATCATCACTGAAACAATAACACCACGCCACAATAGCACAAGAGCTGATAACCAATGGTTATCAGCTCTTGTTGTACCCGAAATGGGACTCGAACCCATACAGCCGGTAATGGCCAAAGGATTTTAAGTCCTTCGTGTCTACCATTCCACCATTCGGGCTTCCAAGGGATGTGCCCTGAAAATTGCGACAAATTTACCACTTAGTTTTCATGTGTGCAAATTTTATTTGCATTGAAGATGATAATGACGCATTATTCAGCACTATCCTCAATAAGATCATCATACTTTTGAAAGAGAAAATCGTTGTATGGAAAACGGGTAAGATGAACCTCCTTGGCTTTTTCATATATTTTCTGCTTAAGCTCATCAATATTGAGTCCGGTTTTGGCCGACACAAACACCACATCCGCACCCATTTTAGCCATCCATGTTGCCTTTAACTCATCAAGCGATATATTGCTACGGGTTCTTTCTGTCAAGTCATCCTCATCCTTTGGTGTATAAGTGAACGCATCCACCTTATTAAACACCATTATAACAGGTTTGTCAACCGAGCCGCACACATCAGCCAACGTACGGTTTACCACCTCTACCTGCTCCTCGAAATTTGGATGGGAAATATCCACCACATGAAGCAGCACATCGGCATCGCGCACTTCGTCAAGAGTGGATTTGAACGATTCAACCAAATGCGTGGGAAGTTTACGAATAAAGCCCACAGTGTCCGTGAGCAGGAATGGTAGATTATCAATAATAACCTTGCGCACAGTAGTGTCAAGGGTTGCAAAAAGCTTGTTTTCAGCAAACACGTCACTCTTGCTAAGCAAATTCATCAATGTGGATTTGCCCACATTGGTGTAACCGACAAGTGCCACTCGGGTAAGTTTGCCACGATTCTTCCGCTGTATTGATTTCTGCCTGTCAATATCCTTGAGTTCCGCTTTGAGTCGCGAGATTTTGTCAAGAATTATTCGGCGGTCAGTTTCAATCTGACGCTCTCCGGGGCCTCGCATGCCTATACCACCTCGCTGACGCTCAAGGTGAGTCCAAAGGCGAGTAAGTCTTGGCAAAAGGTACTGATATTGAGCCAACTCCACTTGTGTTTTGGCATTGGCTGTCTGTGCGCGTTTTGCAAATATATCAAGAATAAGACTTGTTCGGTCAAGTATCTTTATCTTAAGTTCACGCTCAATATTGGCAACCTGCTTCGGCGACAGATCGTCATCAAATATGGCCATGCCTATCTCATTGTCCTCCACATAGTTTCGGATTTCCTCCAACTTACCCGATCCTACATATGTACGCGAATCCGGACCATTGAGCTTTTGTATGAACTTGCGCATGGACACGGCACCTGCCGTATCGGCCAAGAAATCCAACTCGTCAAGATATTCCATTGTCTTGGCCTCGCTTTGCTGCGGAGTTACTATACCTACGAGTATGGCACGTTCACTTGATTCTTTTTCTATAATAAGGTCTTTCATATCTTTTTTCCTGGTCGTGGGAATATACGATTGATATTTAAATAAATAGCTATGAAATTACATCCGGTTATAATGATCATCAGGCAAATGCCGAGCAATATGGTCACATACGATGACCCTGCAGTGATTCCTATCTGCTGCAACGGAGTGCTCCACATATGTCTGCCCACAAGCATCACAGCTATAGCCCCTGACAACACACAGATATTTATCACACTCACTATTATTATATAATACCGAGCCACTGCACGAGATGAATACCCAAGCGTCATAAGCCTGATAAGTTTGGTTCTATTTTTCTGCAACAGCAACCATATGCTGAGCAGAAGAATAAACACAGCCAGCAGCGATATAATCACCCCTACAGTAATTACAACAGCTGTTGTGACATTCAAAAAGTATGTCATTTTGTTGGAATTCGCTTTGTCTCCTGCCGGCTCATAGCCATGGGCAGCAAAGAAACTTTGAATCTCCGGATTGCCTGGCTCAGATGTCTCAATAATAAGCCGTGATGGATTAAGGGAACCATTTTCACCAAACTTTTTGTTTGCCCAATCCATAAATTGCTCTGGCACAGCTATGGTATTGAGCCTTGATGAAAAACCCACAATCCTTGCATTCAACCACTGCTGGCCACCGTTGCCGCTTAATGACAACCGCAACGGAATCATTTTCATCATATCCTCACTTATCTGCGGCAACCCGCGTGACGCAGCAAATCCAAAGTTATACAAAGTCAAATAATCCTTGCTGATAATCACAGGCACAGGGTCTTGAGACTCTGGAACAAAACACCATTCACGAGGTGATATATCAAAAAAATCACTTGGTATGGACTCAAGAAACAATGCCGTACCGATATTACTTCCCCCTATATCCACCGATACCGACACATTGAAATCACCGGCCGTGAACCGCCCTATACGACGCACCCACGACTGTTGTTCAAGCTCTGAAATATCACTCTCCGAGAACCCATCGGCCTCTTGACGGCCAAACAAAGATCCGAGTCCGGAATTCACCTTCTTGGATATGATAAGATAATCGCGCGAAATAAACGAATCCTCCGAATCTCGGGCCGACGTAACATCTCGGTAAAACTGCACAGCCGTGAGCACTATGGCCAATCCCACAAGATTGGCCACTGCGTATCCCGCCAACTGACCAACACTTATATTCCTACGGAGCAACTGCCACACAATATTCTTTATCATAATTTCAACACAGTATTGAAGTTAAGATTAATCTTATTGCCAACAGAAGTTGCAATCACGGATGCCCCTTGCTCCTCAGCGACACGCCCGATAATACCGGCCACGATCTTATTGTTTCTCTCATCAAGATGACTCACCGGTTCATCAATAAGTAAATAATCAAACGGTTGACACAAAGCCCTGGCTATAGCCGCTCTTTGCTGCTGCCCTATTGACAAACAAGCAGCCAAAGAATTAGCCTTGTCTGCAATCTCCATCTCCTCAAGCACCGTTATAATCCATTTAAGCGAACGATGATTTGTAAGCCTGTTTTTAATGGCTATATTCTCCATCACGGTCAGCTCCGGAAACAGTTGCATATCCTGAGGCAAATAAGCCAATGCATTGCATCTGAGTTCACACCACCGTGACGTGGAGAAAGACGCAGTATCAACACCATCAAACAGAATGCGACCCGAGAAATCACCACGAGATCCATAGATAAAACTGCACAAGGATGATTTACCTGTGCCTGATTCAGCTTCCACAAGATAAGAGCCGGTTCTCTGGAATTGCAATGTACGCAACCACACCTGTGAACTTTTCACAGGATCCGAATACTCCATACCGGCAAACACCCGGGGCAGCACACAATCAAGAGTTATAGTTGAAATCATAGGAATATAGCCATTAGCGACAATATATTAGCCAACGGACGATCTTTACTTCCGGGAAACTTAATCTGAATATCGGTATCCGTTTCACCGACCTTTGCCGACAAATCAAGGCCGTAGTCAAGATTAAGATTATATGTGCGGAGTGTTTCCAGCTTAACTGACGCAGCCGCAAGCTGACCTTGCAATGTTGTAGAAAATGAATTATCTTGATTCGCCACAATTGGTTGCGTCCCTATAGTCAGATAATTGCCTGCTTTTCCAACAAACAGTTTCATTCCTGGAACAACAAACTCTGTTTGTCCATCCGGACGCAATTTTGCCGGCACTCCCACAGATGTAAACTGACTTATGACATCGTTTAATACCGAATCAACCTTTTCCCGCGGCATATGAATCAAGGCAAGCACCGCCGGACTACCTGAAGGAAGCGAGTATCCATCAGCAGCTATCGCCAATGTTCCATCACACTGTCTGAGAATATCAAACACGGCATCAAAAGTGCCTCTCGCCTGTCCACCGGCCATTGACTCCACGTATTCACCAATACGATCCCAGTTAAACCCAGGCGCAATGCCCATGGCAATGACTGTATTGAAATTTCGCGGCAGATGACGTAAGAAATCAGTTTGCAGAGTTGTGAGTTTGTCATTTTTGACTTTGGCACCATCCGTACCCATCAAACAGCAATTAGCAGAAGCAGCCTCGGCATCTCCTTTTACAGACACACACAAATACTGACCGATATTATTCTTATCGGCCGGCTCTATACACACAGCCATTCGCAAAGTTTCAACCTTATCCAAAAACTGTGCAACACCTTCAATCTTTGTATAATCGCCATCATTTTTACGCTTGACCTCTGCCAAATTGGCCATAGCCACCGCGTCAGGAGCAATCCATGCCACACCATCTTTAACAGCTATCTGTGTTTCGGAGCCTTTCCACACAGTATATCCTCCGGCATCAGCACGTGTCATTCCGGCATTCTTTGCCAAATCTGCTAAATCAGACTCACTCTGTACCTTTACTATAGACACAAAATTTCCTCCACTTATAGCAAATGTCACAACACGACTCATATCCAGCGCTTTGGCGGCTTCATCAACATTACCTATAGCATCTGTCCCTGCAACAATCCATTTGGGCATCATGTGAGGCGTAGCTGCATATCCGGCCTCATCCATCAATCGGGTAAAATCATTGACTACCACAGTTTGAGCAGACACCGGAACCCGCTCCATCAAATCCGATGATGATGACGACGAACAGCCACTAAGTATCAACACAACAACCATTGCAGCAACCGAAGCAAGATAGCGCAATTTAGAAGTAATAGCAAGCATATTAATCAGCCTAATGATATTCATTAAAAACAACGACAGCGCCGCAGTGATGGTTCACCGCGGCGTGTTATAGAGTATTTGGAGACAACTATACCTCAAGGTCAAGGTTGAGCACCTCATGCCAAGGAAGTCCCTGTAAAGACAATTGCTCCATGAATGGATCCGGATCAAACTCTTCCACATTGTGAACACCGGGCTTGTTCCATTTACCGGTAAGGAACATCATGGCACCAATCATTGCAGGCACACCGGTAGTGTAGCTGACAGCCTGCATACCGGTTTCGCGATACGCTTCTTCATGGCTGCAATTATTATAAATATAGTATGTAAGGTGCTCTCCTTTCTTGTCCACACCCGAGATACGACAACCGATAGATGTTTCACCATGATAATTCTCTCCAAGATCCTGAGGATTGGGAAGCACGGCCTTGAGGAACTGCAACGGCACAATCTTCATGCCATTATAATCAATTTCATCAATTCGTGCCATACCTATATTCTGAATCACACGCAAGTGTGTGAGATACTCCTGACCGAATGTCATCCAGAAACGTGCACGCTTAATGGACGGATAGTTCTTAACCAAGCTTTCAAGCTCCTCATGATAAAGAAGATAGCTTTCACGAGCACCAATATTTGGATAAGTAAGCGGTTTATGAATTTCCAATGGACCGGTAGTCACCCATTTTCCGTCTTGATAATAGCGACCGTTCTGAGTGATTTCGCGTATATTTATCTCAGGATTGAAATTGGTGGCAAAAGCCTTGCCATGATTACCGGCATTGCAGTCCACAATGTCCAGATACTCCATCTCGCTAAAGTGGTGCTTTGCGGCATATGCAGTAAACACGCCCGACACTCCGGGGTCAAATCCGCAACCGAGTATGGCTGTAAGACCGGCCTTCTCAAATTTCTCTTTATACGCCCACTGCCAGGAATATTCAAAATGAGCTTCATCCTTAGGCTCATAATTTGCCGTATCAAGATAGTTCACGCCGCATTCCAAACAAGCATCCATTATTGTAAGATCCTGATAAGGAAGCGCCACATTGATCACAATATCGGGATTATGACGTTTGAACAGCTCCACAAGCTGTGGCACCGAATCAGCATCCACACTATCAGTGGTTATGTTGTCTGAACCGATAGCACGAGCTATGGCCTCACATTTGCTACGAGTGCGCGATGCAAGCACTATTTCGGTGAAAACCTGAGGGTTTTGGGCGCACTTATGGGCCACAACTGTGCCCACACCTCCGGCGCCGATAATAAGAACTTTAGCCATGAGTAGGTTTATTTTTTATATTTTGGGTGCTAAGATAGCACTTTTATATTTAATATGAATAAATATTACAGATTTATTTGCACTCTCAGGATTTGCGATGCTGACCACCATTGCGTTTTGGGTTGGCGGGAAACCATCCTTTCGCCACTCTTTTCTCCTGCTCAAACACCTCTCCTATGGTCCAGAACGAAGAGAATGCAAGCACACCTAACACCGTGCTCCAAAACAGACTGCCAACATATATTGATGCAGCACAACTTATAAGTCCAAGCACCAGAAACCACCACCAGCACTTGGTGCCATAATAGTAGTGACATTTTATCACCAATGGATGAAAAGCCCCGATTATCAAGAATGTTATTAATCCGGTAGCCAATCCTATGAAATGCTGAGTTTCAAACATCTTAAAATGAATAAATATTGATATGAAAATTTACAACACTCACCATCCTCCTGATGCACCGCCGCCACCGGTCATTCCTCCACCGAAGCCGCCGCCGCCAAAACCTCCGCCACGGCCACCGCTACCGAATCCGGAACCGACAACCACAACAGGAACAGCAAGTTTCGGAATTATATAGTTCTTGTAAGTTGACTTACGGCAGTTGGCGCAAGTGTAGATACGTTGTCCCTGACCCGAACGTGCAGTGGTAGGCTTCATTATCACACGGTCTCCGGCCAGAGAGCACGCCTTGGCACCACAATCCGGACACACCGTGTAGGAAGAACGAAGATTCACATACGGTATCACATCCTTTTCGCCACAATTGGGACACAGCCACACATCATAGTCTATGGAGTTGAGATGCTCTTCAAGGTCTTGCGAAGGAGTAAGATAATTGTTGTCACTCTCCTCATCAAGTTTATTCATCCTATGGGCACAGTTTGGACAATTGCGATGCTTGCTGCGTATACGCCTCATTGTGACAACAAGCGGTATGTAAGCCACCAACGGCATTCCAAGCCCGAAGAAACAGGCAAATAACGCCACCGGCTTGATATTGTTGAGTTTCCGCCAGCGATCCTGCTCCGGAAGTTTACGTGTGGACACAAGCATGAACATCACCAGTACAAACATCACACCGGCCACAACACCACACAGATTCAAATACCACACAAAAAGAGCTGAACCTGAAAAATCACGGTCTTTGACTTCTGAATTATGCCTCATCTCTGCAGCAGCCTCCGGGTTTGAGAGTATTTGGGTTACATGAAGTACCGCATTGACCGTGCCTCTGTCATAATTTCCCTGCTTGAACTCGGGAGCCATGTCATTACGTATTATACGCGAGCACACAGCATCCGGCAACACTCCTTCCGCTCCATAGCCGGTACGTATCACTGCCTTTCGGGCATCTTTGGCCACCACAACAAGCACACCGTTGCTATTGCCTGAGCGCCCCACGCCCCACAATTCAAACAACCGTGTGGCAAAATCATTTATATCGCGATCTATATCATCCACCACTACCACAGCCATTTCTGCCGTGGTGGATCTACGGATAGACGATATAGCTCCGTTTATTGTCCGAACCGCTTCAGCCGACAATATACCATCTGGATTGGACACATACTGGGTTGAATCCAATACCTGCACATTGGGCACAGCCTCGGGAGAATAAACCATTGCCGATGTCAGTCCACTGACACACAGCAGAACTACAGTTGTAAAAAATATACGCAATGCGTTCATTTCTGTGAAAGATATTTACAAGTTATTTCAGTGGCATCAGCAACACAATCGTTACAACTGCGAAGCATCTTTCCGGAATCCAAGCCTTTAAGCGCCCTGCAAACAGTGGCCCCGTTGCGCTGTTCAAACTGCTCCATTACCTCTTTCATCACAGCGCGGGCACGAACTCGGTCACGTTCCACCAGTCCCAGCACAACACCGGCACCGACCAAAGCCCCGCAAGTTCCATACGTGGTGCCCATGCCTGTGCCAAACGCACTTGTCACAGCTCGCATCGTGTCAATATCCACACCGGCTTCCTCACAAAACACACACGCCACAGACTGCGCGCAATTGCAAGCTCCCGATTTCTTTAGTTCTACCGCCCTGAGGACCTTATCTTCACTGTTCATATAACTGGCTTTTATTGTTAAAATGCAAAGATACGCACTTTAGTTGTGTTTAGATATAGACCTATGCCATAATTTGCTTATTTTTGCAATATTAAAACCTATATACCCAATGAAAAAGATCACATTGTCGGCAGTAGGGTTCATGCTGGTTTTATCCGCAATGGCACAAAACCCGGTATGGCATAATCCTATAATAGAGGTAGCTCCCGGCACTACCAACGTACACAACCAAGCGTGGAATGAAGATGGAGGCAACTATCGTCGCTTGCCTCAACGCGCAGAGCAAACCGTACGTCCCAAGCTATGGGATCTGTCCACAAACTCAGCAGGACTACAGATTCAGTTCACTACCGATTCCCGCAACATAAGCGTGCGCTATGGCGTAACCGGACCTATGGCAATGCCGCATATGCCAGCCACAGGTGTAAGCGGAGTGGACTTGTACCGAAACAACGACGGTGCTTTCTGCTACGGCACCTATTCATTCGGTGACAGCACTGTACAATACAACTATACAATCAACAGACCCGCTGAACGCGCCAACAAGCAGTACACTCTATATCTGCCTCTTTTCAATGAAGTAAAAAACCTTGAGATAGGAGTGGACACAGATGCTTCATTTTCCTTTGTGCCAAAAAGCAACGAGAAACCCATCGTAGTATACGGCACATCAATCACTCATGGAGCATGCGCCTCGCGGCCGGCTATGGCATGGACCAACATATTGCAACGTACCATAAATGCACCTATAGTAAACCTTGGATTCTCCGGCAATGGTAAACTTGAACCGGAATTACTGGACCTCATCAATGAAATAGATTCACGAGTAATCATTCTTGATTGTATGGCAAACCTTTTCCAGGTACCTCAAAATGAGCTGACCCAACTTGTGGAAGATGCCGTGATGAAAATCCGCTCAAAAAGCGATGTGCCGATATTGTTGGTAGAACACGCCGGATACAGCAATATGTTTAGCAACCAGGAGAAACATGATGCGTTCACCAATGCTAACACATCACAACGCGCAGCCTATAAGAAACTTCAGAAAAATGGAGTAAAGAATCTGCATTACCTGACCACAGAGCAGATAGCCATGCCGGCCGATGCTTGGGTTGACTATGTACACCCAACGGACCTTGGCCAGCAACACCACGCCAAAGCAGTGGCAAAAGCATTGAAAAAATGCCTGTAATATCACACCAAAATCCATCATTTTTTAGTAACATCTCAATATGAGTAGTACTGTAAAGATATTTGCTAAGACGGAACGCTTGATTCTGAGACAGTGGAAACATGAGGATTTGCCAACCTTTGTGGCCATGAACAGCAATCCTGAAGTGATGAGATATTTCCCTGAGCCATTGACAGAGGCAGAGACAAGAGCATTTTACGATAGAATCCAAATTGAATTTGAACGTATGGACTGGGGACTGTATGCCGTGGAATTGAAATCCACAGGTTCTTTTATCGGCTATGTGGGGCTACACGAGATAGGTTTCAATGCCGACTTCACTCCTGGTGTTGAGATTGGTTGGCGGTTGGATGCAGATTATCATAACCAAGGACTTGCCACCGAAGCTGCCACAAAAGTGCTTGAGTTGGCAGAAGGATTTGGGTTTGAGAAAATATACTCATTCACTGCCGTTGTCAATAAACCATCGGAACGAGTAATGCAGAAGATTGGAATGAAAAAGACAGGAGAATTTGACCATCCAAAACTATCTTCAGATTCCCCATTACTCAGACACGTGCTTTATCAGATAGAGTTCCCATCATAATTGACGAAACTGTTGCAGAAAGCACAGTACATGATGGAAAACCAATAGTTGATATAACAACGATTATTGTTCCTGCTGTGCTTTTGCGCGCTCAAGATACTTGCGGAAATCTATCTGCAAATCAGCGGCATATTGAGGATAGTTATCAATAATATTCTGATAAAGCTCTGCCTCGGCTTTGTAATCCTTAAGCTCGCGCTGCACATTAGCCTCTTTCATAAGGAAATAGGGAGTAAGGTGAGGATTGTCATTGGACAATGAAGCCGCTTCACGGAAACATTTGATAGCCTCAGGATACTGTTTGAGGTTTACATAGCAGTCGCCCTGCAAACCTACGGCAGCAGCACCGATCACCTCATCTTTTGTACCATAATTTTTCAGATAATCAATCGCTTCCTGATATTTGCCCTGACGATAAAGAAGAATACCTGCATTGAGATTAGCGCGGTTGCCGGCATCATAACCGTGCTCATCGGCTACCTGCTGATACTGTTGAAGAGCCAGCGAGTCGTTGCCCATCATCATTGTAATATCGGCCTGTCCGATAGCATCATTGGCAGCTGCCACACCCGGCTTGCGGATACCATAGATATAACCGAGCACAATGATAACAAGCGCAGCAACGATAACCGAAGCCAACACTATGATTTTTTTGTTGTTTTCCACTTTCTGCTCAATGCCTGTCAACTGGTCATCAAGAGCCTCAACAGAGGTTTTTGTTTCTGGAGCGTTTTGTTTTGCCATTGTTATGTAATTCTTATTAATTCAATGAATAAGCGTAATTATTTACGAAATGCAAAATTAAGCGTAATATCTCGGAAATAAAAATTTTTTTCACAAATCTGCTCATTTTAGTTTGTTTTGATATTGCCGCTATACAAAATATTGTATTTTTGCGTCATGAGAATAATACTCGCAATATCTTTTTCCCTGATGGTCTTGGCTGTTAGCCACGCTACAGCTCCCGCATCCAGCCTACGGATAGCCGTTGCCGGAGACGTGATGATGGGCACCAACTATCCGGACAATCTTCCGAACGCCTATCTTCCGGACAACAATGGAGCACATCTTTTCAAGCATGTGACTCCGATACTCCGCAGCGCTGATGCTGCAGCAGCCAATCTGGAGGGCACTTTGCTTGACTCAGGCGGGAAAGTAAAAGAATGCAAGGACACAACATTGCTTTATGCCTTTCGCACACCCATAGCCTATGTATCCAATCTTAAACAAGCCGGCTTTGACTTCATGTCACTGGCCAACAATCATATCAACGATTTTGGACAAATAGGCCGCGAAAGCACAAAAGCCACACTTGAAAAGGCCGGAATAGGATATGCCGGCCTCAACACAGACAAGCCGTGGCATATCATGAACATACGCGGTAGAATTGTTGGTTTCACTGCATTCAGCCCCCATGCCCGCTCGCTGAGCATACACGACACAGCTGCATTGCAAAAAATTGTCACCCACATGGATAGCATATGTGACATAGTTGTTGTATCCTTTCATGGTGGCGGCGAGGGTGCCGCATATCAACATGTGCCAGAAGGCATGGAAGAATGTTTTGGAGAAAAGCGCGGCGATGTTCGCAAATTTGCGCATGCGGCAATTGATGCCGGTGCCGACATTGTTTATGGACACGGTCCTCACGTGACCCGCGCCATGGAACTTTATAGCGACAGGCTGATCCTTTACAGCCTTGGCAACTTTTGTACACCCTATCGCGTCAATCTCAAAGGTATAGCCGGCCATGCACCAATAGTAACTGTAGATGTGGACAGCTCCGGAAAATTTCTTAACGGAAAGATACATCCGTTTGTACAACGCAGAGGCATAGGGCCGGTACCGGACACCAAAGGCTACGTAATCCGACAGATGCGCTCGCTCACAAAGTCCGATTTTCCAACCACCCCACTAAACATATCCCCTGACGGAACCATAACACGAACTAAATAACCTGTATACCATGAATAAAAAACCTAATTTGGTAATCACCATCGGACGCCAGTATGGAAGCGGCGGACGCACACTCGGACAGCGCATAGCCCAAGTTCTTGGCATGAAGTACTACGACAAGGAGCTTCTGGTAGAAGCGGCCAGACATGCAGGCATCAGCGCCGAATTCTTTGAAAAGAGCGATGAGCGGTCGCCTTCGTTCTTCGGCGGAATATTCTCCTTCACCCAAGGACTGAAACCGATGGCATACTACCCCGGAAACAACGCCATAAGCGATGACAATATTTACAAGGCTCAAAGTGAATTCATCCACTCCTTGGCCGAAGCCGAACCATGCGTCATTGTAGGGCGTACCGCCGATTATGTGCTGCGCGACTATCCGCAGTTAGTAAACCTGTTTGTACATTCTCCTATGGAAAAATGTGTGGAACGCATCATGACACGAGAGAACCTCTCTGCCGAAAAAGCACAACAAAAAGCGGAGCGTATCAACAAGCTACGCTCTCGCTACTATAATTTCTACACCGACAAAACATGGGGAGCTGCCGAATCCTACCATCTCAGCATTGACACTTCCGAACTAAGCGAAGATGATATTGTAGAACTTGTCAAGGACTATGTCACACGCCGGTTTGGCCGCGAAGCTTTGCCGGGTGCATAGACACCAGTTCCATAGCCGAGTTGACCGATGAAGCCACAAGCATAATACCGGTAACAAGCATCATAACATTGTTCATGGTGCGAACCGACGTGAAAAGAATCACAATACCTCCAGCCATCATCAAAGCCGGCACAAAATAATAATAAAAAGGCACACGGAAAGGCTTGGACATCCAAATCGCCCAGACCAGTTCATATATGCCATAAAACAAAAGCAACGAGCCAAACAGATAAACTATAAATCCAGCAAAAAATCCGGGAGACACCAACATCCATACACCCAAGGCAATACAAGCCACATTTGCCAGAACAGCGGCCATCATGGAGCCTGTTGGCATACGGCGCACAGCATAACCCGAATGTTGCGCCAATCTGAGTTGGCGACTCATTCTGAATGCAGCAAACAGATTGTACATAGCCGGCAGCACCAAACACACACCGAACAAAACAACCACCCAGGAGAGAATTTCACCTCTGTTGTGGAACACTATCAGCAGCACACCGACAATTGCTGTGACAAGAATTGAAAGCCAAGATTTTCCGTTCATAAAAGTATATTAAAGAGTGTAATTAATCTCTTTTAATACACTTTATGACTCACTTATGTTCAGGCCAAAGCAGCAAACACAACAGAATATGCCAACATAAGCATTGCCGTGACACCCAACATAGGATTGAGAGCGGCCCCGCTAAGTTTTCGGATCCTTAGCCACAACATGATATGCACCGCGATGTAACACATCGGAGCCAACATGGCCCATAACGAGATATGTATCCATACACAGGCCATAAGAGCCACGGCAACCAATCCGTTGATCAGATATAACGCAGATGCAACATTGCGCCCAAATATCACCGCAAGAGTACGCTTGCCAACCAACGAATCAGCATCCGCGTCACGATAATTATTGACAAGCAATACATTAGCGCCCATAAGTCCCGCACTTAACGACCCCAAAAACACATCCACACTCCACTCACCACTCATCACAAAATATGTAAGGTTAACCGGAACCACGCCAAAAAACAACATCACGGCCACCTCACCCAATCCATGTCGCGACAGCGGATACGGCCCGGTGCTGTAAGCAAGCACCCCTATCCCTATGGCCACGCCCGCAAGCACAAGCCACCAAGGCCCCCAGTACAGCAAACTGAGACCCACACAGCACGCAGCCGCAAGAGTGACATATGTGGCCATAAGCATAGCACGCGGTGATATATCCCCTTCGGTAACACCGCGGCGCGGCCCTTCCCTACCAGGTTTGTCAAGCCCGTCGCGATAATCGTAATACTCATTTGCAAAATTTGATGCAATCTGCGCCAGAACGGCAAACACCAAACAAAGCACCCACACCGTAGCATTGAACTTATGAGCCAATTTCCCATAACCCAATGCCATAATCACCCCTGCCACAGACACCGGCAGAGTACGGAGGCGCATAGCCTCTATCCACACTTTTATCATGCTTGATTTCACTGTTTTCTCTTACTCTTTTTCCCTTGAACACACTCTTCCTTGGCCAACGGACGCTCATCAAGCCCGAAACAATGAACCACGGCCTGACGTATTCGTGCGGCATCACTGCCGTCCTCTCGCAATATATTAATAATAGCTTTCACATAATCATCCTTGGTCTGAAGCCCGCACAAAGACGCCACATTACTTCCCGGAATCATGGATTTCTGATTGTACACTCTCAGCACACCACTGTAATCACCAAGGTTAACATACTCCCTGAACTGGCGACAGAAGTTTTCATACAATCCACGGGCATTTATTTCATGCACAAGACTCACCATATGCTTTTCAAGCATACCTATAGACGAGAAACGGCCATCTATCCGGCACTCCATTGTACGCTTCACCCTATGGCGTGTATGCTGAAGAGCCTGCTGCTTCAATTCACCCTCAAATTGTGTGATTATGGCACGGCTCACCTTGTCAAACACCTTGTTCTCATCCTTGCCGCGGCGAGATGCCACAGTTCGCACCACCTCTTCCAGCATAAGGATGTTTTCAATCTCAGCCACATTGGGCACCATAACATTTTTACTGCGCAGATACTCCACCTCATGTTGGTCACGGCGATCGCGGTCCACAATCCCACGCGAAGCCATATGATGAAGAGAGTTCAGATCATTAAAAGTGCGAGTGGCCTCAATAACCTTATTACAGCTACCAAGCGACTGCACCGTATAATCCTTGAATATAAGCGGATAAAGCTTGCTGTCAATGGAATGAACCCCATCACCCTCAATAAACAGCACCGGCTTGCGCGCACCCACGATGGTCATATACAACTCTTCACTGATAGCCGAACTGTGCGGCAGCAGCTCATATTGCCACGTAAGCGTTCTCGGGTCAAAATCTCTCACCCACACCATCGCAGCACCTTCACGCGAAGCCGCAAAGTCAAGATCGTGAGTCACGAACACATATCTTAAATCCGGACGAAGAATCTCGATTCGGTTCCATACGCTCTGTGTTATAGACGGATGCAGAAACATTTCCGGAGAATCCACTATCACCACACACCCGCGTGGAGCATACAGAATAGCACCGAGATAATATATCACAGCCCGTTCACCCGCACTGAGTTTCATGGCCGAATACTCCTCTGCCTCATCTCCGCGGGTAAACAAGAACTTGCCACTCTCTATAAGCACTTTGTTATCCGGAAACAGTTCTTGCCATACCGAAATCACCTTGTCAAGACGCGTAGACCGGAGCTTGGCATCAGGATTTGCGGCATGATGTATTTTATACCCTATCAGATTCAGCATCTCATCGTGAAGCAGAAGCGCCATCACACGGTCAAGCTGAAGATTGGAACCACTGTGCAACCTGTCTCCATGCACAGCCGCAGACCATTGCGAATCAACCGACGACGGAATATTATCAAAATAATCCCTGTCCATAAGCGCAGTCAAAGCACTCAACCTATAGGCATTGTCACCGAGGCTTTCGGCCAACGCCTTGGCAAAGCGTGTTTTACCCGCACCATTGGCTCCTACAATCACAATCTGCTTAACAGAATCAGGAATCAGCTCACCGGAGCCGTTCTTTCGGGGAGGCAGCAGTATACTCATAACCTATGATTTTTATAATGAAAGTTGAGCCAAACCCTGACGCAATATTTCAGGCGAGGCACTGTCTGTCAAATCAACAATCGTGGATGGCACCATGCCACCTTCACCTCCGTCTATCATCAACGAAGCTTTTCCATCCATAATCATGGCTATAGACTCCGGACGCACAAAATCCTCTGGCGAAACACCATCCATCAACGGCAAGGATGTGGTCATTATCGGATTGCCTAACTCCGCAGCCAACGCAACTGCGATACTGTTGTCTGGAACCCTTATGCCTACAGTTCTTCGCCCCTTGAAAGCCTTAGGCAACGATGTAGCCGCAGGAAGCACAAAAGTAAACGCCCCCGGAAGATTCGCCTTAAGGATACGGAATGCCCGATTGTCAATACGCGCATACTCACTGGCCTGGGAAATATCGGCACACGTAATTGACAATGTCTCTTTAAGCGGATTAATCCCTTTGGCTTGACACAACTTTTCAATAGCAGGCATGGAAAGGGCATTGCACCCCAATGCATATACCGAATCTGTAGGATAGATTATTATATTACCTGCACTCAACTCATTCACAGCCTCGGCAATGAATCGGTCGTTGATACTTGATGGATAAATCTTAACACATTTCATAGATGCGGCATGACAATTATTCACAAATATGACAAATTCCATTGATATAACCAAATCACACGACCAAAATAACAATCATTGCGAATTTGCAGCAATATATCCAACACTAACCACGTTTTCATTATAATAATTGACAACTCATCATGATTACAGAATACACTCACACCTACTGCCTCACAGCCGCACAATGTAATGCCCAGCGAGAAGTATCGCCCGCAACATTGGTGCAGCAGATTATAGACGTGGCCACGGAACATGCCGACATACTCAACATCGGATTCAAACGCATGAGCGAGAACAACACCTTATGGGTACTGTCGCGCGTGGCCTATGAACTCAAGCGTTATCCCCGCATGCTGGAACAATACACCGTGACAACATGGATAGAAGGGTATAACAAACTGTTCTCCGACCGAAATTTTGTGATACGTGACTCCATGGGCAACACCATAGGATATGCCCGAACAGTGTGGATGGCCATAGACAAAGACACCCGCCGACCCGCCGACCTTTCATCAGTGGCAGACCCAAGCGCCACTCGTCCCGATCTGGAATGCAACATGGCACGTCCGGGCAAAATCCGATTCCCCAAAGATCACAACAAACCGTCTTGCTACACATTCGGTGCCAGCGATATAGACTTCAACCGACATGTCACATCTCGGCGCTATATTGAATTGGTCATAGACCAACTGCCGCTGGATATCTACGACCGATATATACTCACACGCTTTGAAATAGCCTACAGCCACGAAAGCCTTTGCGGCGAACGCGTCACAGTGACAAGCGGAACAGACCCGACATCCGGAGCCTTGGTCAGCGCCATTGATGGCGATGGAGATATACAGAAATGCCTTACGCGAGCATGGTTCGTGAACCGCGCTGACGGCTCGTCCACCGAAGCATCCATGTTCTTGAATTAACCACACACCATAAGTCAACAAAAAAAAGAGATATGCAGTGCATATCTCTTTTTTATAGACATCCGTAAACTCTTTAATTATCTCACAGCCAATTTTGTTGTGTAACGACCGGCGGGAGTGTCCACACTCAGTATGTAGACACCGCTCTGAAGTCCGGCGGTAGAGATCACTGCATTGTTGCCCGAAGCGTTTACACGTGCGGCCTCTATACCTGATATAGAGTGAAGAGTGGCGTTGACCTCCGATGCTCCGGCCACTGTTACGTCGTAGCCGTCTGTGGTGGGAATGAGAACCACAGCCTTGGCAGGATCGTCAGTCGCCACGGTTCCCACAGAAGCGTTTGACAAAATGTATTTCAATCCCTCAGCGGCATTGATGGTACCCATGCCCCAACGCACGGCTGGACGCATAGAAAAAGAATTGAAGTCAGAACTGTTCTTCATCACATCCATAATGTTCTCATACTTGAGACTCGGATTGGCCTGCAACCACAGAGCCACCACACCGCTCACATACGGACACGACATACTGGTACCCTGCATCGGCCCCCAGTAGTTGGTGAATCCGTTACGCGCAGCCGAAGCCGACAGCATATTGTTACCAATGCTATTGATCGCCACATAGAAGCGGCTGTAGCTTGACACTATGGCCGAACCCGGACCCACGATATCAGGTTTTGCCACCCCCTGGAATGTATAACCGTAACTTGAGAAGGGGGCGATAGTTCCCGGAGCCGTAGCTCCGGAATATGCATATATCCCCTTGCTCAAAGTTGGGAAATATTTGGCGGATGTGGACGCACCCACGCTAATGATATTTTCGGCACATGCACCATCATTGATTGTGCCATCGGTGGAACCCGCGGTAAAACCCACCAAACCGTTGGAGGTAAAAGTTGTAGAGCTGTTGCCATAAAGATATACGGTCTCCCCTTCTTCTGCTTTAACCACGAGAGCAAGGTAGCTTGTAGATGCAGTGCTCTTGCGCGATACTCCACCGAATATGCTCTGCACATGATAGCGGTTGTTGAGCGGATTGATCTCCCCCACCATTGATATGCTGCCGTTGAATGCAGCCTTGAAAGTTGCATTGGTTGTATTTATGCTTGCCGTACCACCGTCTCTTGACACAGTTGCCAGAGTCGTGAGCGTGCGATTTGACGCATTGTACACAGCCCAGCTCACAGACAACACCTTATCGGTTTTTCCCCACAAGTCCACGATACCCAAAGCAGTGTTACCGTTTGTAAGGCATGTAGGATTGATCATGGTTTTGAAATCGTCCGATGCCGAAGAAAACTCCTTGGTTGCGTACAACGGAACATCCCCCTCATTGCCTGCTGACATACAGATTATTGCACGCTTTCCAAGCTCCGACAATGCCTGGCTGTATGCCGAGGTACCGTCATGAGGTCCGGAATTGCTTCCCAAAGACAGGTTCACCACGCAAGGCATGCCTTGTTCCTCAGCATAGTCAACAATATTCTTTACTCCGTTAAGAATATTGGCATCACTTAGGGTGCCAACACTGAATGCAAGCGACGCCCCTGTGGCCACTCCGTAGTATGGCATGTCTCCTGCTCCAACCGTGATTCCCGCGCCGGTGGCAGGATTGGTAATCTTTGCCACCTGTCCTGTCCCCTTATAACCTCCGGACATTATGCCGGCAACATGGGTGGCATGACTCTCCTTGGTATTATCGGTAGTGAAAGAAGAAATGGTGGCATCGGTATACTTCGTGGACGTACCGTTGGTTGATCTGTACCACCATAAACGCTGAACGCGTGTCTCATTATTGTCATCCTTAAAATTACAGTGATTCGCATCCATACCGGTATCAAACAGGCCGGCAAGCACACCGGTGCCGTCAAAAGAGCAATTCTCGCCTTCAAAAGCAACACCTTGATGAGCCTGGTCAACGCCTCCGGCAGCGCGCGCAAAATTCATGGTAGGAGCCTGTGTCTCACCAAACTGCACATACACTACAAACGGAAGTTCTGATACCTCCTGCATTCGGCTCAAAGGAATATCGGCAGTAACAATTTTGCCAAATTCCGACACCACTTCAACTCCCGCGTCCCTGAGTTTGCTCACATCGGCAGCAGATTTGAGCGTCAGAACGGATGCATATACCATGTCGTCATTCCGATCCTTGTTGTTAAGTGACTTCATCTCCATATAATCGCTCATGATTGTGCGACCCATCGGGCTGATCTTGCCTTGCGCTGAAAGACATACCGATCCCGACATCATGGATGCCAATAAAATAACTAATGATTTATTCATATTTTATATGTATAATTATCGCGATGTAAAGTTAGCAATAATTTATAGAAACTTATATAAAAGGCGCACACAGAAATTGTGTGCGCCTCCATTTTTAGCAAACAGCTTCCTTTTTTAAGGAATTACTGCATTTTTGTCATATTGAGACTCAGATAGCGGAACCATACATAACCCAGGAATGCACTGCCATTAGCTTCCGAGGCACTGCCATCAAATATACCTCCGGCTATACCGCCTTGGAATTCAAATTCTGATATATCCTCGTTGCTAACAACCGAGATGCTACCGCCAAGGCTGAGACCTTCGCTTGAATAACCGCAAACGAATATGTTGCACACACCAATGTCTCCGAAGTCCACGCCTTCCGCCACAAGCGCACCTACAGGAATATTCAGACGCACCTTGTTTGTGGCAACATCATAAGAGAATGTACATTCTATCTGTGCCCATTGGTAACCTTCCCATCCGTAGATTATGGCTTTCTTAAGATAGTTCTCGTCACCTTCGGGATATGTGGCAATACCGAGAGTGAGTTGCTCACCATCTCCATTGCAAGTGTAGATGCCGTCAATCTTGGCGTAAGCTTCGGGAAGTAGATGGTCGTCATCCAAAAGATTAATCACAGTGGTCTTATTTTGACCTATAGCTGCACCTTCAGCACTTACTATAGTCATGACAAACTGGCGATCCTCATTGCTTTCGGTGTCACCGGTAGGATGAAATTCAATCTTACCAACCTTTTCACCGGCAGGAATTGTAATGGTTTTTGAAGTTACGACATAGTGCTCATTTTCGGTAGCAGGAGTGGTTCCGGTTCCGGACACTTCCACAGTCACGCGGATAGGGCCATTGGAATCACCAGTCACCTGAATAGGCACATAATAGTAAATATCTGCAACCATATCCTCTGATGCATTTATGGTCTGCTCCTGCATGGACACTGTGCATGCAGCAGAGTTCACATCGTCATCATCGGAGCACGCGGTTAGTGTCAACGCGGCAAGGGCAATAGCGAATATTTTGTTAAGTTTCATAAATTATTCTGTTTATTTAAGTTCTCCAAACGATTAATACCCCGGGTTCTGCTGACCTTTCATTGCCGGGCACACCTCAAATTCATTACGAGGAATAGGCCATACATAATACGGTGACTGATTGGCAACGAGAACTGTAGCGACATCAGCATTGTTAAACACTGTTGCCAAATTTTCATATCCGGGAATAGTAGGATATGACGCATCTCGTCTCATATCCATTTGCCAACGACGAAGATCGCTCATGCGGAATCCTTCACCAACCAGCTCTTTTGCACGTTCTTCACGAATCGCATCTCTAAGAGCAAGACCTGCAAGACCGGTTTCTGGCACATAATTGAGTATGCGATTCTCACGAAGTGTGTTAAGAGCCGCAACAGCATCTCTGCGGCCCATTTCATAAGATGCCTCCGCAAGAATCAAGTATATCTCACTCAAACGGAATGGTTTCGGGATATTCTTGTACTCATTATCTCCACTTATAAGTATTGGATTACCAGGGAATTTATTGAAAATAAAGCCAAATGCCGATCTGCTATCAATAGTCATGGGCATACCAAGAAAGAACGTATTGAAACGCACATCGTTAACATCGTCATACAGACTCAGAAGATTCCAGGTAGGTACACAGTCAGCACGGTTTGGATAGTCCGGAATATAATTAAACTCACCAAAGAAAGAACCAAAATATGCAGCTTCTTGCGCATCAGCAGCACATGTCATCAATAATTCTGAGCCTTGGTCATTAGCCCACATTGATGGGTAATCCGTAATATTAGCCAATTCATATACACCTGAAGTGATTATGCTGTTAGCTTTATTTATAGCAGTTTCATAATCTCGGGTAAGAAGCGCTATACGTGCTTGAAGAGCTTCAATAACGAAGCTGGATATATATGGGGCATTAGCAGCAAGACAACTAACATCAACTTGTTCAAATGCTTTTATACGACGCATGGCTTCAACAAGTTCTCCGTTGATGAAATCCACAGAAGTTTTCATATTACTACGTCCGGGATATTCACTGTTGGGGATGGAGGGGTCATATTTGGTTGTAATTTGCAAGCCAAGAGCAGAAGGCTCATAGCGACCGCAATAGTGATCAAGCAGCCAATAGTACATAAATGCACGCATAAAGTGTGCCTCTCCTATATAACGGTTAAGCTGTATGGCATCATCACCCGATACTTGACCTTCAAGCGCCTCTGCATAAGGAAGCATAAAATTGATATTTGCTATCACACCATAACAAGAAGCATATGGCCCGGCTATATCTGATGTTGCAGAAGTCAAGTCACTTTGTGTCCATGTGCTACCACGACCGCCATTTCCAAGCAATCCCACAAAGAAATCGCTTTGCATTTCAGTACATGTTACATAAGCTCCGGCATTGAGTGCACGAAAATTACTGTAGAGATTGTCACGGAATTTCCGAACATCCTGCACAGTCTGAATCGCTTCGGTATCAGGAGTTGTACCGGGCTCATCCAGATCCATGTTGCAAGAGGTGAGCATCATCCCCGCAGCAAGCACTGAAAATAATATTTTTTTCATATTTTATAATCTGTTTTAATAATTGAAGAAATTAGAATGTTACTTCAAGACCGAACTCATACTGACGAGTGTTGGGATACATCATCTGCACCACGTTTGCCTGATATTCAGGGTCTACACCTGTAAAGTCTGTAATAGTAATCAAGTTTCGTCCTGTGAAGTGGAATGTTATGTCGCTGAGTTTGATTGTGTTCATCCACTTTTTGGGCAACGAGTAGCTCACTGTGAGATTTTTCAGTCGCATGAACGAAGCATCTTCCACAAAACGGCTATCCGGCTTAATTATCTGAGGCTGACCGTAAAGGTCAAAACGGTTAGGCATATCTGTAACATCACCGGGCTTGGTCCATACGTTGAGTAATTCTACAGCACCGTTGGTTGTACGCTCTACAGCATTACGCGGATCGCGGATATACCAGTTGGTGGCGTTGAATATATACTTCTGGGCACTCCAGTTGAAGTCGGCACGTAATGAGATACCTTTCCAGCGAGCGTTCACACCGAAACCTCCGTTCCAAGGCGCGATATACGATTTGCCAAGAGCCACTTCATCATCCTCAGAGTAATGTTTAGTGAGGTTACCATCCTTGGTGTACCACATCTGCTGACCGTCACGAGGGTCAACGCCGGCATAAATCACGTTGTGAAGTTCAAACGGGTTCTTGCCAACCTCATATGTTATACCGGTACCTGGTTTGGTGAATTTATCAAGACCGTTGAAAAGCTCCTTAATCTCCAATTTATTATAGTTGAAGTTCACGTTTGCACCAACATACCAATCCTTATTGCGGAAAATTGTAGCACCGAAATCCACATCCACACCGGTGTTACGCATAGCTCCCACATTGGCAGCACCGCCGGTGAATCCGGTAGTGTAACTGTAAGGCACACTCATGAGCATATCTTTGGTATCCTTGATATAGAAGTCGGCCATAAGAGTGAGTCGGTTATCAAGGAAGCCGAGATCAATACCAAGGTCAAACTGCTTAACAGTTTCCCATGTCAGATTATTATTGTTTTGACCAGCCAAACCAAGTGTTGGTGCTTCGTTATAGATACCTTTGCCATCCACTGTTCCTTGATAAGCGTAATCACCAATACCACTGTTACCGGTTGTTCCGTAGTTACCACGTAGTTTCAAATCGGAAAGCCATTTGATATCCTGCATGAACTTCTCGTTCTTGATGTTCCACATCAAACCGATAGAATAGAAATTAGCCCAACGATGATTCGGAGCAAACTTAGAGCTACCATCCCTACGATATGATGCATCAAGGAAGTAACGGTTATCAAAGCTGTATGACAAATTAAAAAACCACGAATTAATAGTTGATTCAGTTAGGCCATACGCAACATTCTTCATATCAATCATTGTTCCTTGGTCAAGAAGCCACTGGTCTGCATTAGGTTGACCGCTGGTGCTTACACCAAAACTATTATTCTTTTGAATCACAGACTCTTGACCGGCAAGCACACTGAAATCATGTTTATCCGCGATATTAAATTTGTACTCAATAGTATTGGTATATGTCCATTGATAATAGCGTTGGAAAGACTCTGAAGCGCTTCCTTTAACGCCATTCCAGTCCGTTACTTCATCTCCCATTGGAGTCTTCCAAGTTCCATATTCCGGGCGATGGTTAGATGAGCGATAATCAAATGCTGAGAGAGCTTGTTGGGCACGGATTGTGAGTCCCTTGAGCGGAGTAATCTGCTCATAAAGATTAAGCATCGCACTTACTGTTGTTTTATTGCCATGAGGCCAAGCAAGACGGTTGAAATCGTTTGGATTAGATTGCTTGGAATAGTGCAGATATTCGGCATGGTCTCCATAAATTATATTACCGTTATCATCAAACGAGTAATAATATGGAGAATCGAAAGGCAACAGATTGAATGCAGCCAAAAATGGGTTGTTAGTATAAATAGCACCATTATTATCTGCCTCATTGCCGGCCGCTGCCGAGTTTGCTTCAGTTTTTTCATAACCGAGGTTTCCGCTGAAACCGATAGCCAACCAATTGTTTACTTTGGAGTCTATATTGGCGCGAAGTGTTTCACGGCGGATTCCGGAATTGGTAATCAGACCCTCCTGATCATAGTGACCAAGGCTCAAGTAGTAACGCACCTTGTCGGTACCACCTTGCACACGACCTTCCAATGAGTACATCGGAGCTGTGTTTGACACCAATTCGTCCATCCAGTTGGTGTTGATATTATAGTTGTTCACCAAGTCACGTATTTTTTGCTCTACAGGAGCGTTAACGAGATCACGGAACTGGATATACTGCTGAGAATTCATAATCTCAATCTTTGAGTCTGCACGCTGGCTGAAACCTGCGCTGGCCTTAACGCTTACTTTAGCCTTGTCTCCGTACTGACCTTTCTTGGTGGTAATAACGATAACACCATTGGCCGCACGGCTACCGTAGATAGCGGTAGAGGCAGCATCCTTAAGCACAGTAACATTGGCTATGTCACTTGGACTAAGAGTAGTGAACACTGAAGATGTGACTGGGGCTCCATCTAAAATGTAAAGAGGTGTGGTAGATGCGTTAAGAGAGCTGACACCACGAATACGAACTGATGAGGGGAGCGCACCTGGTTCACCGGTATTGCTGAAAATGTTAAGACCAGGAACCTGACCTTGTAGCGCATCCACAAAGTTGCTTGAAGGAGTGTCCTCAAACACCTGGTCGTCAACAATGTTTACAGCACCAACCACAGAACCGAGTTTCTTGCCGGAACCGTAACCGGTTACAATAACAGTTTCAAGCATGTTGCTCGCGGGTTCCAGCACTATGCGCATTTGCGCGCTTACGGGGAGGGTGACAGACTTCATTCCGATGTAGCTCACCTTGATTTCCTTGATGGAGGCGGGCACACGGAGAGTGAAGTTACCGTCAAGGTCTGTGGACACGCCATCGTTGCTTCCAACAGGCTGCA
>CAMWXV010000008.1 GCA_947178305.1 uncultured Porphyromonadaceae bacterium
ACTCTATATTATGCCAGCAACGGATCCGGTTCGCTGGGCGGTTACGATATTTTCATTACACGCAATGACGGTGACAGATATTTGCAACCTCAGAATGTGGGAATGCCATACAACTCCCCTGCAAACGACTATCTGTTGGCCATTGATGAGCTTACTGGTGCAGGATGGTGGGCAACAGACCGCAACGCTCCGGAAGGCAAGGTGACGATTTATGTATATGTGCCACGTGAAGTGCGCAAAAATTATCCGGTGGACCGTGATGACCTCGTGGCTTTGGCCAAAGTCAACTCTATCGCCGCCACTCGCGAAAAAGGACGTGACTATTCGGCCATTGTGAAACGAATCAACGCTCTTGAGAACGGAAACGAGGCTTCGGAACGCCGATCCATGTTTGCTTTCGCTCTTCCAAACGGCAAGATATGTCGCCAAATCGGAGATTTCCAAACCATAGAAGGTCGCAAAGCCATAAAGTCGTATCTGCTTTATGATGAAGAGTTGAGGCGCACCATGCAACGTACCGAAGCCCTGCGCACACAATACGCCAAGGGCAACCGCAATGTGGCGGATGAGATATTGCAAAACGAGAGCCGCGAATTACAGTTGCGCAATGAGCTTAAGTCAAAGGCGGCCGAAGTGATAGAAGCCGAATGCGGCCAATAAACAATCATGTATAATTAAAATCATAACGATATGGAAACAACTTTAATTATTGTGTGCATAGCGCTAATTGTGGTGCTGAGCATATTTTTCTATTATGTACCGTTTTTCTTGTGGATTTCAGCACGAGTGAGCGGTGTGCGAATTTCTATGATGCAGCTTGTGCTGATGCGTATCCGTAATGTACCTGCATCGCTGATAGTACGCGCACTTATAGAAGCTCACAAAGCAGGCCTCAAAGATGTGACACGCGATGATCTTGAAGCGCACTACCTGGCCGGCGGTAATGTGGAGAAAGTGGTGCATGCGCTTGTGTCAGCATCCAAAGCCAATATTGATCTTGGATTCAAAATGGCCACAGCAATAGACCTTGCCGGTCGCGATGTGTTTCAGGCTGTGCAAATGAGCGTAAATCCAAAAGTGATAGACACTCCACCGGTAACAGCTGTGGCAAAGGATGGCATTCAGTTGATAGCCAAAGCCCGTGTAACCGTGCGTGCTAACATACGTCAACTTGTGGGTGGTGCCGGAGAAGACACCGTTCTGGCTCGCGTAGGAGAAGGCATAGTGTCGTCAATCGGTTCAAGCGAAAGCCACAAGCAGGTGCTTGAAAATCCAGACAGCATATCCAAACTCGTGCTCCGCAAGGGGCTGGACTCGGGCACTGCTTTCGAGATATTGTCCATTGACATAGCCGACATTGATATAGGCAAGAACATAGGTGCCGCATTGCAGATAGACCAAGCGCAAGCTGACAAGAATATTGCACAAGCCAAGGCAGAAGAACGTCGCGCCATGGCAATAGCGCTGGAACAAGAGATGAAAGCCAAAGCGCAGGAGGCACGCGCCAAAGTGATAGAGGCCGAAACCAAACTGCCCGAAGCTATGGCACAGGCTTTTGCTTCCGGTAATCTCGGAATCATGGATTATTACCGCATGAAAAATGTGCAAGCAGATACCACCATGCGTGAAATGATAGCCAACCCTGTAAGCAACAACCAGAAGAAATAACAAAAAATAGCAGTGACGGAGTTTGTCATAGCATTGTGCATGCTAATAGGCGGATATGCTGTATACGGAGCCTTGATGGAGCGAGTAATCGGCATCAATCCCAAACAACCGATGCCCGCCTACACCAAGCGTGACGATGTGGACTATATGCCAATGAGCAGCTGGCGCGCATTTTTGATTCAGTTTCTCAACATAGCCGGTTTGGGGCCGATATTCGGAGCCATAATGGGTGTGATGTACGGACCAAGCGCATTTCTGTGGATAGTGCTGGGCACTATATTTGCCGGAGGCGTACACGACTTTCTCTCGGGAGTGATATCCATTCGCATGAACGGGGCTTCGCTTCCGGAAATAGTAGGCTCGGAACTTGGCAATGGTGTGAAAAAAGCCATGCTCGTTTTTGCCACACTGTTATTGCTGCTTGTCACAGCCGTATTCATAATAACCCCTGCAGGTCTGCTTGCCACAATGACTCCGGAATGGATGAACACCACATTCTGGATCATAGCTATCTTTGCATACTATCTATTGGCGACATTGCTGCCGATAGACAAACTCATAGGACGACTGTACCCCTTATTCGGACTGTCCCTGCTGTTCATGGCACTGGCTCTGCTCGGAGTGATATTTTTTGGCAATGTGAATCTGCCGCTTGACTTCAATGGAGGTCTTGGCACACGGTTCGGTGGAGATTCATCCCTCGCTCATCCTGTATGGCCCATGATGTTTGTGTCCATAGCCTGCGGAGCCATTTCGGGTTTTCACGCCACACAATCGCCTATGATAGCACGATGCCTGACCAACGAGAAGCTTGCAAGACCCGTGTTTTACGGAGCTATGGTGGCCGAAGGGGTGGTGGCTCTGATATGGGCAGCAGCTACGATAGCTTTTACCGGTGGCTATGAGAATCTTGATTCTTATATGTCTGCTCACGGCAACAATGCCGGGGCTTTGGTGCATGACATATCGTTTGGCTGGCTCGGTACCATAGGTGGCATTCTTGCAGTGCTCGGTGTTGTTGCAGCTCCCATCACTACAGGCGACACAGCACTTCGCAGCGCCCGACTGATGGTGGCTGATTTTGCCAAACTCAACCAGCGCAAGATATGGGGCAGACTGGCCATAACCATACCTCTATGTATTACCGTAGGTGCAATACTTATGATAGATTTCAGTGTGCTGTGGCGCTATTTTGCTTGGTGCAACCAAACTTTGGCCACTTTTACCCTTTGGGCTGTCACAGTGTATCTTGCACGCCATGGCAAAGTATACATAGTGGCACTGCTTCCGGCTATGTTGATGACCGCTGTATGTTTATCATATGTGCTGTTTGCCCCACGACCGGAAGGGTTGGGACTGGAACACACTTTGTCAACAAGTATCGCAACCGGAGTGGCATTGATTTTATGTGCCCTGTTCATGCGACATCGCAAACAGCTCAAACCTCACACCAACGATTGAACTCATGGATATTCTTAACACAATAGGCTCAAGTGAAGCATACAATTTTCACAGCCACACCCAGTTTTGCGACGGGCGAGCCACAATGGCCGAATTTGCAGAGGCCGCTGTGAAACTGGGATTGAAACATTACGGATTTTCGCCTCATTCTCCGATACCCATACCATCGCCCTGCAACATGAGCCGTGACGATGTGCCGGCATATTTGGCCGAGGTAAAACGTCTTCAAAATTTGTATCTGGAATCGGGCACCAAATTCTATGCAGCCATGGAGATAGATTATCTTGGCGAGGAATGGGGTCCAAACAATCCTTATTTCAAAAATTTGGGATTGGATTATGCCATAGGTTCCGTGCATTTTATTCCAAGTCAGGAAGGTGTGTTAGTGGACATAGACGGAAGATTTGAGAATTTCAAGACAAAAATGAGCGAATATTTTCACAATGATATTCGCTACGTGGTGGACACATTCTATGCCCAAAGCCGCAAAATGATTGAGGCCGGAGGCATGGAGATTGTGGGACATTTAGACAAAGTGGGGCATAATGCCGGTCATTACTGCCCTGACATAGAATCACAACCTTGGTACGAGCAGCATGTTCACGACCTGATAGACCTCATAGCGTCAAAAGGTATGGTGGCAGAATTAAACACTAAAGCGTGGGAAGATCATAAACGAATGTTTCCCAACACCCGCTATCTAAAACGTATAATGGAGCGCAAAGTGCCCTTGATAGTGAACAGCGATGCCCACTACCCAAATCTCATTTCCGCTTCGCGAGCCGAAGGATTCGCACAAATGCGCGAAGCAAAATTGAATATCAATTAATCAAATTCATATATTATGGAAAAAGTGAACATTCCCCCATTGAAATTCCGTCCCATACTGAAAAGTGTGATCTGGGGCGGTGAGAAAATAGCACCTTTCAAAGGTATAGAAACCGACCAGAAACAAATAGGCGAAAGCTGGGAGATTTCAGGTGTGAAAGGCAATGAATCAGTGATAGACAACGGTGCAGATGCCGGACTGAACCTCACTGAAATGATTGATAAATACGGTGCGGCCATGGTGGGCGAAAAAAACTATGCCCAATTTGGCAACTCGTTTCCTCTATTGATAAAAATAATAGACGCTGCAGGCGATCTGTCACTTCAGGTTCATCCTGATGACAATTTGGCTCGCGAACGTCACAACTCACTTGGCAAAACCGAAATGTGGTACATTGTGGACACTGAACCCAATGCCATAATCTGTGCAGGACTCAGCAAAGAAGTGACACCAGACCAGTATGCAGCCAAAGTGGCCGACAACACTCTGATGGAAGTGGTGGCTCACCATACTTCTCATCCCGGCGATGTGTTCTTCTTGCCCGCTGGACGTATACATAGCATCGGTGCAGGAAACCTGCTGGTAGAGGTGCAGGAAACATCTGACATTACTTACCGTATCTACGATTTCGGACGTGTGGATGCCAAAACCGGCCAAACACGCCAGCTCCATGTAGAAGAAGCCAAAGATGCCATAGACTACACTGTACACCCCACATATGTAACCACTCCCGGAGAACCTAAAGACGGCGTGACTGAACTGGTGGATTGCAAACATTTCATTGTTGAGAAAGTATGCGTAGCCGGTTCCAAGGTTATCAAAAATGTCACTGACAGCTTTACCACTCTCACCTGTATTGATGGCAATCTTACCATAACCGACGACCGAGGCAACGCTGTGGAGATTCATTCCGGTGAGAGCGCACTCGTACCGGCAATGGCAACTGAGTTCACCCTCAACGGCAACGGCACTGTAATCACCTCAACCAACCGCGGTACCCAACTGTAACAAGTCTGTTATATAAAACAAAAAAGATGGAAGCCATATGGCTTCCATCTTTTTTATGATAATAAACTATTACGCGAAGAGAGATTCGGGATATGTGCCATCGGCATGAAGTTCGGCGAATTTAGCCACTACACCGGGGCGGTCAGCGGCGTATGTTACACCAAACCATTTGGAAGCAGTGTCAAGTACCTTTACTGTGGCTTCACCATTTTTGATGAGTGAATCAATGCACAATGGAATAAAGAATTCGCTCTTGGGAGTATTGAGATCTTTATCAAGGAATGTGCGGAATTCGCGTTCGCTGTATTCAAAATAATCAGGAGTGAAACCCCAAAGGTTCATTGACACAGGTGTTTTGGGATCAAGAGTCTGCTCAACACCGTTTTCATCAGTGAACACAATATTGTGCTGAGGATCGTAGCTGATAGCAGTACGCTCAACTACAGATGTTAGTTCACCGTTTTCGGAAGTAGAGCATACGCCGCGGGCAACAGATCCGTTTTCAGTCATAGTGTTACCGACACGGAAGCCAACCATGCAGTAGTCGCCCTTGCGGTCACGAGGACGCATAAGTTCTTTTGCAATAACTTCAAAAGCGTTGCGGCCATAGAAGTCATCGGCATTAATCACAGCAAAAGGCTCTTTGATGGCATCCTTACCCATGAGCACAGCGTGATTGGTGCCCCATGGTTTAGTGCGATCGGCCGGACAGGTGTATCCTTCGGGAAGGCTGTCAATACTTTGGAACACTACTTCCACAGGAACGTGACCTTCGTACTTTGACAAGATTTTTTCACGGAAATCCTGTTCAAAATCTTTACGGATCACAAACACTACTTTGCCAAAACCGGAGTGGATGGCATCGTAAACGGAGTAATCCATAATAGTTTCGCCATGAGGTCCAAGACCATCAAGCTGCTTGAGACCGCCATAACGGCTGCCCATACCTGCAGCAAGGATAAAAAGAGTAGGTTTCATATGGGTTAATTGGATATTTGGTTAATTATTTCAATGCAAATTCTATAGTTCTGTGATATTCTTCACCGGGAAGCAGCAATGTGGATGGAAAATCGGGATGATTCGGCGCATCAGGCATATCCTGACATTCAATAGCCACCCCGTCGTAATCGTTATAAGAGCGACCCTCGGGATTGGCAGGAGAACCGGCAAGCCAGTTACCGGTATACACCTGGGCTGCAGGTTGTGATGTGCTCACTTCCAATACACGCCCAGACTTTGGAGCCTTGAGAGTGGCTACATGGCGCATGACACCCGGAGTATAATTGTCCACCACCCAGCAGTTGTCATATCCTTTGCCGTAAACCAATGCTGGAAAATCAGCTTTTATGTCACGACCTATGATCTTTTCCTCTGTAAAGTCCATGGGAGTGCCAACAACAGAGGCCATTTCACCGGTTGGTATAAGAGTGTCGTCAGTAGGAAGATAGCGTGAACATCCGAGCCACATTGTGTGATCCAATATGGAACCTGAGTTTTCACCATCAAGGTTCCAATATGTATGATTGGTTAGGTTTACAACTGTGGGAGCATCGGTCTTGGCATAAAGGTCAAGCGTGAGCTTGTTGTCATCACTCCACGAATAGCGAGCCGTGGCAACAAGGTTGCCGGGATAGTTCTCATCTCCATCGGGACTATTCAAGGTAAACACCACCTCATTGTTGTCAACAATGGCATCCCATATCTGATTCTGGAATCCTTCGGGTCCTCCATGAAGCGCATTGGGACCATTGTTGATGGCAAGCTGATATTCTTTGCCGTTCACCACAAGATGCCCTTTGGCTATACGGTTGGCGTATCGCCCGGGAACTTTTCCGGCACAAGGGCCATCGGCTATATAATCGGCCTGATCGGCATATCCTATCACAACATTGGTGAGCGAACCATCGGATTCCGGAAGCTCTACACGTACAATACCGGCACCGAGAGATGACAAAGTAACTTTAGCACCCTTGGCATTGGTAATGGTGAAGAGAGATATCTCGCCTTTGGGCGAAGGAGCTGAGGTTTTGGTAATTTTCATGAGTTGCAGATTTATAAGTGCAAAACTACAAAAAAAATCCTATCTGCCACATCAAAAACACAATTATATAAGGTATAATTAATGGCGCAAGTATTTAGAGTGTATCAGATTTTGCGTAATTTTGCAATATGCTTTATGCCGAGATTCTTTTGCCACTACCACTCGTTGGCACGTTCAGCTATATTGTGCCCATGGAGATGTCCAAATCCATAGCTGTGGGTCATAGGGTTGTGGTGCCTTTCGGTCCCAAGAAATTCTATACCGGCATAGTCACTTCGCTGAGCAACAACGCTCCCGGAGACTTTGAGATAAAACCTGTGGCTCAACTCCTTGACCATACCCCAATAATCAAGCGCCCACAACTGCAGCTATGGGAATGGATATCTGAGTATTACCTGTGCTCCACCGGCGAAGTGTTCAAAGCTGCAATGCCGGCAGGGCTGAAGGTGGAGAGCGAAACATTCATAGAGCTTGCCGGTGATTATGAAGAGTCTTCAGAAAACCGTCTCACAGAACGTGAGGTTATGGTTTTGGCAGTGCTTCAACATGCCGACAAACGTATGAGCGTGGGCGAGATACAAAAATCCACCGGCTTGGCCAATGTCGGCACAATAGCGTCACGCCTATTGGAAAAAGGCGCGGTGGTGATTTCAGAGAAACTTGTGGAGCGCTACCGTTCGCAAAAAGTGCGTTATGTGAAACTCGCAATAGAACGTGGCAACAGCAATGATATAGAGCGAGCTTTTACCGCCGTAAAAACAGCCCGCAAACAGGAACGGGCGCTGATGGCTCTGATGGAACTGTCCGGGTTCACCCGCAAGGATATGCCTCTGCGCGAGGTTACACGTGATGAGCTGATGGAGCGTAGCGGTGTGGTTTCCGCCATCATAAAATCGTTGGTTGACAAAAAGATTTTTGAGGAGTATGTGCGCGAGGTAAACCGATTCAAATTCAGAGGTCTGCCAAACGGCACTATCCCAACACTGTCGGTTCCTCAATCGGAGGCATTGGACAAGATACACAAATCATGGATGAACCATGACGTGACACTGCTGCACGGTGTAACGTCAAGCGGCAAAACAGAGATATATTGTCACCTGATAGATTTCGTATTACGCCAAGGGCGACAAATACTTTATCTCGTGCCGGAGATAGCGCTCACCACACAACTTACCGACCGCCTTCAAAAGGTGTTTGGAGAAAAAGTGGTGGTATATCATTCCAAATTTTCGGACAACGAGCGTGTAGACATATGGAAACGAATGCTGGAAAGCAATGAACCATGTGTGGTAATCGGGGCAAGATCATCGCTGTTTCTCCCCTACTCGTCGCTTGGATTGGTAATTGTGGATGAAGAGCATGAATCAAGCTACAAGCAGACCGACCCCGCACCTCGCTACAACGGTCGCGATGTGGCCATGGTACTGGCACGTATGCATGGTGCCAAAACGCTACTCGGTAGCGCAACTCCGGCCATTGACACATACTACAAAGCTCAATCGGGACGATACGGACTGGTGGAACTGATGCAACGATACGGCAATGCCGAACTGCCAGACATAAAAATACTTGACTCCTCCCGCGCCCGTAGCAGAGGCGAGATGCAGGGAATTTTCAGTAACGAACTGGCCGGCAAAATCAAAGAGGTTACAGCCGATGGCAAAGGTCAAGCCATATTGTTTCTCAACCGGCGAGGTTTCGCTCCGAGAGCCGTGTGCAAAATGTGCGGATGGACTCCCAAGTGCGAATGCTGCGATGTGGCACTGACTTACCACAGGAGAATAGACAAGCTTGTGTGTCACTACTGCGGCAACATATATCCATTGCCTACTGTATGTCCGGCATGCAAAGAGCCTGGTGTTGAGGTCATAGGGTATGGCACCGAACGAGTGGAAGACGAAGTGGAATCCACATTCCCACGCATCCCGATATTGCGTATGGATCTTGACACCACACGAAACAAGGACGGATATTCATCCATAATACAAAATTTCTCCAACGGAAAGGCACAAATCCTTGTTGGCACACAAATGGTGTCAAAAGGACTGGATTTCGGAAATGTAAAAACCGTGGGGATAGTGGATGCCGACACCATGCTAAATATGCCTGATTTCAGAGCCTCTGAACGAGCATTCAACATGATGGCGCAACTTGCAGGACGAGCAGGACGCCGCGAAGGCAAAGGCGAAGTGATAATACAGACACGGCAACCGATGCATCCTGTGCTTGAATATGTGGCAACACACGACTACAAAGGATTCTACGCAGAAGAGATTCAGGAACGGCAACAGTATCTGTATCCACCGTTCACACGCCTGATATGCATATATATAAAACACCGCGACGCTCGTGAGGCCGAATCTCTTGGCATAGCCTACGGCAAGAGGCTACGCGAACTGTTCGGCAACAGGGTGCTGGGTCCGGAAGAGCCATATGTGGGCAGGGTGCAATCGTTTTTCATTCGCAAACTTATGCTCAAGGTGGAAACAAACGCCTCAATGAAAAAGGTAAAAGAGATTCTGCGCAACACTCTGATAGAGATGCATGAGGCTCGCAACAGCGCTATACGCAGCGCTGTGGTATATTACGATGTGGACCCATATTAACAGGATGGACGAAGAATGAAAAAAATATACAAAATAATTCGCGCTATAGTGGTGACTCTGCTTGCTCTTGCCTTTGTCACTCCCGCATTGGTATATGTGCTTCTGTCATTGCCGGGAATACAGCAAGACATATGCCACCGCGCTGAACGCGAGCTTACTACACTGCTGAATATGCGCGTGCAGGTAAATGCCGTGTCCATCTCTCCTTTCAACCGTGTGACACTTCACCATATAGCCGTACAGGATTCTTTGGGCGACACAGCCATAAACGTGGACAGACTTGGAGCCGGAATAAATATGTTTGACCTCATAGCCAAGCAAAAAGTGGCGTTCAACTATGCCGAGATTATAGGTCTTGATGCAAGAATCAAACGCGACTCAGCCAACAGCCCGCTCAACATACAACCTATAATATCGGCTCTTGCTCCGAAAGATAAAAACAAACCACCAACGAGATATGATCTTGCCATACGCACCGTAGTGATACGAAACAGCTCTGTGAGCTACAATGTGCTGTCAGCTCCACGCAAAGAACGCGGATTTGACTCCAACCATATATGTGTCAAACGGTTGCGCGCCGACATAAACCTACCCAAGCTAAGCAACGATGACATTACAGTGAATCTACGCAGACTGGCCATGTCGGAACAAAGCGGACTACATCTGACCAACCTGAGCGGACAGATTCATGTCTCCCCAACAGGTATAGAAGTGTGTCAGCTTAACCTACAACTGCCACAGACTCAACTATCATTCGGGAACATAGCCATAAAATACAAGTCAACACAATGGTTATCAAAAAATTGGCATACACTACCGATAAATCTGGAACTACTTTCCGGTAGTTATGTCAATCCATCCAATATGGCTTGGATAGTGCCTGCTTTGGAAAAAATAGATTGCAAAGCTGATATAAATCTGCATGCCAGTGGCGTTATAGAAAATCTTGTCATAGATTCTTTTGAAATTTCATGTCCCAACCCTCATTTGAAATTACTGGCACATGGATCACTGACCGGACTGGGCACCCCCAACAAAGAGATGCGCGCCGAAATACCAGAGCTTATGCTGCAAGCCAACGCTCCGGAGGTAACAAACATGCTGGCTTCCGTGGTCAAGATCTCACCCAAAACCATTGGCATTATAAACGCACTCGGACAAGTGAATATTCAATCCAAAGCGTATGGCAACCTGTCGCGAGCCAACGTATCCACAACAATAACCACCTCTCCCGGATCTGTCAATGCTGATGTAAAAATAGCTAACAATGCCAATAAAAGTATAACTATCGGTGGTAGCCTGAATATCAATAATTTTGATTGTGGCTCCATGCTGCAACACCTTGGCAATGCAGCGGCACAACTCGGCAAAGTGAACATTGAGTCTCAGTTCAACCTGTCAACACGCCAACGATATAACAAAGGCTCCATAGATGTTTTTATAAACAGTGTGGAATACCATGGACACACTTATCAAGATATAGCCACCAAGATAGATATTGACGGGAACAGATATTCCGGCAGTATAGAAAGTGAAGCTCCGGGTATGGATCTGTATGCACAAGGGCGATACATGAAAGAGAAAGATATGAAATCGCTGTATCTGGAACTTGACATGGATGATATAAATCTTGCCAACCTTGGTGTGCTGCCCAAATATCAGGGCTACTCACTCTCGGCATCAGGCACCGCAGAATTACAAGGAACATCAATAGACAACATAGCAGGTGATGTGGCATTGCGAAATGTGGATTTTTTAAACAATCAGGGTCACGGCATAGCATTGGACTCTATAATGGCTACGTCAACAGTACACCCTAACGCACCTGACACTATCACTCTCAACAGCCCTATAATAGAAGCTCAAATATGCGGTGAATACAAACTAAGCACTTTGGCCAGGAGCGTGAAAGCCATGATAGCCAAAGAGTATCCGACATTGTTTCCAAAAGAGGCGAGCTATGATGTGTATTCCCCGGAACTTGCTGTCAACAATTTTGATTATAAACTGTCGCTAATTGACACAGACCCGATATCACAACTTGTGAAACTGCCCATATCTGTGATATATCCCATAGAGATTCACGGTCGCGTGGGCACTTGCGATCGGTTGTTGACAATGGACATTGACGCTCCGTATCTTCAACAAAAGGACAAACTGATAGAGAACACCTCTGTGCGATTTGCCCTTAGCGGAGATTCCTTATGTCCATCACCGGCCTCCTTGTGGTGTACTACCATGATGCCGACAAAAAAGGGTGAAATGACATTGAGCCTCAATGCAAACGGAGGCAATAACCGGCTTGACACACAGCTGCAATGGAATGTAAAGAGAGAACGCATGTTCAAAGGCGATATAAATCTCACCGCTGCATTCAACCGTCCTGACAGTTTGCCGAACGGTGGTATAGCCACTACCCTGCATATCAACCCGGGCAGCCTGGTGTTCAACGACACTACATGGCACATATCTCCAGCAATGGTGGAAATATATGGCAAACGTGCGGAAATAAATAATTTCAGAGTTGGACACGATGGCCAGTACATCACCGCTCATGGCATTGCTTCCACCAATCCTGCCGATACTGTAATGCTGACTCTTGAGGACGTGAACCTTGATTACATCTTTGAAACTCTTGGCATAGAAGCAGCAATGTTCGGAGGCAATGCAACAGGAGATTTTTATGCCACAGACTTATTTACACCTCTGCCACGAGCATACACCCCGGATTTGCATGTGCGCAGATTCAGTTACAACGGAACCACGCTTGGTGACACTCATATACAATCGCAATGGGTGCCTGAAACCAAAACTGTGACAATCAAGGCCGACGTGGCCGAAGAATCAGGAAAGCACTCCTATGTGGACGGACGAATATTGCCTATGTGCGATTCGCTTGACTTTCATTTCCGTGCCGACAAATTACCAATCGGATTCTTGAAACCGTTTATGGCGGCATTTGCGGACAATATCAGCGGTTACGCCTCCGGAGAGGCACGTTTGTGGGGCACATTCAAACTTATTGACATGGTTGGCGATGTGTACGGTGAGGATGTGTCACTGAAACTTGGATTCACCAACACAACCTACACCACATCCGGAATAGTGAAACTCACGCCCGGACGAATAGACCTGAACAATCTACCTCTGCGTGACATCAATGGCAATACCGGAATGCTCAACGGATGGCTCAAACATGAATTTTTCAAGAACCCGAGTTTTGATTTCGCCATAACCGATGTGCGCAACATGCTGGTATACGACGTGCCGGAAAACAATGAAACAAATTGGTTCGGCACTATTTATGGAAACGGTTCTGCATCCATTACCGGACATCCAGGCATTGTGAACATAGGTGTGAACATGAATACTGCACCAAATTCCACATTCACATTCGTGCTGTCTGATGCCAAGGTGGCCAACAATTATACGTTCATAACTTTTCGTGACCGCGACCGCGCCCGCAAGGATTCATTGGCCTCGCACGGACGTGAGGCGCTTGTGCGGCAACTGAAAAAACGTATAGCCAAATCCGTTGAGCAGGCGGCTCCCACCATCTACACCATGAACATATCGGTGGATGTGACCCCGCAAGCCGAGGTGAATCTTGTAATGGACCCTGTGGGCGGCGACAAGATACGCGCTTTTGGCGGCGGCAATCTGCGCATGAGTTACAATTCCGCCAACGAGGATCTGCATATGTACGGCACTTACCAGCTGGATCATGGTACCTACAACTTCACTCTACAGGACATCATAATAAAAACATTTACCATACGCAACGGCAGTTCAATAGTGTTTCACGGCGATCCATATGCCGCACAACTTGACATCCGCGCAGCATACAATGTGAACGCCAACCTGAGCGATCTGGACGAATCTTTTCTTGAAGACAAAGACCTGAACCGAACATCAGTGCCTGTACAGGCCATGCTTCTTGTGACCGGTGACATGCGTCAGCCAGACATCAATTTTGACCTTGAATTTCCAACTCTTACATCGGATGTGGTGCGCAAAGTGCGTTCTATCGTGAGCACCGAGGATATGATGAACCGTCAAATAATATATCTGCTCGCTCTCAACCGTTTCTATACTCCCGATTATGTGAGTGCAACAAAAGGTAACGAACTTGTGTCGGTGGCATCAAGCACCTTGTCGTCGCAACTCGGCAACATTCTCGGACAAATCAGCGATAACTGGAACATAGCACCGAACCTGCGCAGTGACCGCGGCGATTTCAGCGATGTGCAATTTGATGTGGCTCTGTCAAGTCATCTGCTCAATAACCGTCTACTGCTCAACGGCAATTTCGGTTATCGTGACAATTCTCTAAACAACAATTCTTTTATCGGTGATTTTGACATTGAATATCTGCTCAACCGCACCGGCTCAATACGTCTCAAAGCCTACAACCGCTACAACGATCAGAACTATTATGTGAAAAGCGCCCTCACCACACAAGGTGTAGGCGTGGTGTTCAAACGCGATTTTGACAACATATTCTCATTCATGCGCCCCATACGCCGCTTCCTTTCACGCAAAAGAGCCGCATCCACTGATTCTATCCAATCCAAAACCCCGGTTGCTGATAAAAATACTCCAACAGAATGAATCAGCATTAATACTGATATAATACAAATATCGTTGGGCAACAATATTTATGGAAAATAAAAACGCTATCAAAATCACTGCTGTTGTGGACAATATCAGCAATTGCGGGATGTCGGTGGAGCATGGTCTTTGCCTATGGATTGAGGCATGCAAACATAGGTTCTTTTTTGACTTGGGGCAGTCAGATTTGTTTGCTGAAAATGCTGCAAAACTGGGCATCAACGTCAATGAAGCCGAATTTGCGGTGATTTCACACGGACATTATGACCATGGTGGCGGCATCATAAGTTTTCTGAAAGCAAACAACCATGTTCCTGTCTATATTCATAAAAAGGCTTTCGGTGAATATTATTCATTAAAGGAGGATTGCCACCGATACATAGGATTGCATAAATCATTGTACGGCAACAGCCGCATTGTGCTCATTGACGGGGTCAAAGACATTTCATCTGGAATAACTGTTTTTGAGGGGTGTGATGGTAATGATTATTTTTCACCCGCCAACAGAAAAATTCTGAAAAAGGAGCCTATGGGTTTCAAACACGATGAATTTGCCCATGAACAAAGCGTTGTTATTTCTAACGGAGACAAAAACATCTTGATAGCCGGATGCGCTCACAGTGGTATTGTCAACATAATGCGGAAAGCGGAAGCCGTTACAGGAAAAAAACTAACGCATGTGATAAGCGGAATGCATCTCACAGGTGTTTCAGACGAGGCGTTCATTGACAACCTCGGAAAAGAATTGCTTCAACACGATTGCCAATATTATACGTGTCACTGTACCGGAGAATCAGCCTATAACAAACTTAAATCTTGCATGGGAAAAAGGATCAATTATCTCAGCTGCGGAGACAGCATCGTAATTTAATACCCAAATCAATGAAGATCATCAGCTGGAATGTAAATGGATTGCACTCAAGGTTGGACGCAGTAAACCGATTGGCAGACAAAATCCAACCTGACATAATGTGCTTTCAGAAAGTGCGGTCAAAAGGATGCTTTATAATTAATATGCCCGGGTATATGGGCTGGTTGGGACCTATGAACGATGGCCTTTTTGGTGGCGTGAGCACTTATCTTAGAAATGGATTGAAATTTGATTTCAAATCTCAACGCAATGATATTCCAAAATGGCTGCTGGAAACGACTTGCATAAATGTAATTCACTTTGAAAAATTCATACTTGTAAATGCATACTTCCCTTATGCCAACGCCGGAAACAAGGAGTTTGTGAAGATACGCCAACGCTGGGACTATGAATTTCATGACTACATATTGAAATTGACAAAACAAAAGCCCGTAATTCTATGCGGCGACCTTAATATAGTTTCAGAGCCGATTGATGCCTGGGACGGTGTGAATATAAAAAATGCGGGATGCTTCTTTCCTTGGGAACACAGAAACTTTAAATCAATGGTAAAACAAGCTCGCCTTGTTGACACATACCGACAGCTACACCCCAATAAACAAGAGTTCTCTTATTTTTTTCAAAACCGTCCGGAATACATACTTGAAAACAAAGGCTTCAGAATTGATTATATGCTTGTTGACGAAGAGTTAATGCCTTATGTCACAAAATCGGAAATTATGACCGAAGTCACTGATGTGGACAGTCGTCCTCTACTATTGGATATCAACATATAGCGCATATTCCAAGATGAACGTATCGGTCTGCAAATAGTTCTTAGGATATAGGTTTGGAAATTTTAAGGGGTAAGACGTGTGAATATGCTGGTTTTTATGTACTTTTGTGAAAATTTTGCTAACAAACCGCAATGAAAAAGAATTTTCCCATCTACGATAAATTCAACCTGTCTGAAATCAACAAGCAGATGCTTGCTGACTGGAATGCCAAGGCTCTATTCGAGCAGAGTATGAAGGAGCGCGAGGGATGCCCCTCGTTTGTGTTCTACGAAGGTCCTCCAAGCGCCAACGGTATGCCCGGTATCCATCATGTGATGGCTCGTACCATCAAGGATATTTTTTGCCGCTACAAAACCATGAAAGGTTTTCATGTGAAGCGCAAGGCCGGTTGGGACACTCATGGACTCCCGGTGGAGCTTGGTGTGGAAAAAAGCCTCGGTATCACCAAAGAGGATATAGGCAAAAAAATATCGGTGGACGAATACAACGCCGCCTGCCGTCGCGAGGTGATGAAATATACCAAGGAATGGGAAACGCTTACCAGCTCTATGGGATATTGGGTGGATATGGAGAATCCGTATATCACCTACGACAACCGCTACATAGAGTCGGTATGGTGGCTTTTGAAGCAGCTTTATGACAAAGGATTCCTTTACAAAGGATACACCATCCAGCCATATTCTCCTGCGGCCGGCACCGGCTTGAGTTCACACGAGCTCAACCAGCCCGGATGTTATCGTGATGTGAAAGACACCACTTGCGTGGCTCAATTCACCATCACCGACCCTAAGCCTGATATGACCGGCTGGGGCAATCCTTATTTCCTTGCCTGGACCACAACTCCATGGACATTGCCAAGCAATACAGCTTTGGCTGTAGGCCCTGGCATTGATTACAATGTGGTGCGCACATATAACCCTTACTCAGGTGAGAAAATCACAGTTGTGCTTGCCGATGCCCTGATGGGTTCGTTCTTCTCGGCCAAAGCAGCCGAGATTCCTTTGGAACAATATGAAAAAGGCAACAAGCTGATACCGTTTGAAATCGTTGGCCGCTACAAAGGTTCGGAACTTGTAGGTATACATTATGAGCAACTCATGCCGTGGGTAAATCCCGGCGAAGGAGCATTCCGCGTTATTCCGGGTGACTATGTGTCAACAGAAGACGGTACCGGTATAGTACATATAGCCGGCACATTCGGTGCCGATGACCTCAGAGTGTCAAAACAAAGCAACATACCTCCTCTGCATATGACCGACCGCGACGGAAATATCCGTCCGATGGTGGACATGACCGGTCGCTTCTACATGATAGAAGATCTGGATCCGGAATTCGTGGCCAACATGGTGAATGTGGAGGCTTACACACCCTGGCAGGGCAAGTTTGTGAAAAATGCTTACGATCCGTCCAAGCAACCCGAAGACGAGACTTTGGATGTGGAACTGTGCATGTGGCTCAAACAGAACAACAAGGTGTTCAAGATTGAAAAGCATACTCACAGCTATCCCCACTGCTGGCGCACGGACAAACCGGTGCTCTATTATCCTCTTGACAGCTGGTTCATTCGCACCACTGCTGTGCGCAACCGCTTGATGGAGCTGAACGACACTATCAAATGGAAGCCCCAAAGCACCGGTTCCGGACGTTTCGGCAAATGGCTGGAAAATCTTCAAGACTGGAACCTTTCGCGCTCCCGCTATTGGGGTACTCCCCTGCCGATATGGCGCACGGAGGACGCTTCGGAGGAGATGTGCATTGACTCCGTAGAAACACTCTACAACGAAATAGAACGTGCCGTAGAGGCAGGCGTGATGAAGTCAAATCCGTACAAGGATCGCGGATTCGTGCCCGGCGACAACTCCAAGGAGAATTATGAAAAGATAGATCTCCACCGTCCGTATGTGGATGACATTGTGCTTGTGTCTCCATCGGGCAAACCCATGCGCCGCGAAACAGACTTGATAGACGTGTGGTTTGATTCGGGTTCAATGCCGTTTGCACAACAGCACTATCCTTTTGAGCACAAAGACGGTATAGACAGCGGAGAGCTGTTCCCCGCCGACTTCATAGCCGAAGGTGTGGATCAGACTCGCGGATGGTTCTTCACCCTACATGCCATTGCCGGTATGGTATTTGACTCACGTGCATACAAGGCTGTAATTTCCAACGGTCTTGTGCTTGACAAAAAAGGAGATAAGATGTCAAAACGTCTTGGCAATGCAGTGAATCCGTTTGAGGCCATAGAGAAATACGGTTCCGACCCTCTTCGCTGGTACATGATAGCCAACTCTGCACCTTGGGACAACTTGAAATTTGATCCGGCAGGTGTGCAGGAAGCAGCCCGCAAGTTGTTTGCCACCTTGCACAATACCTACTCGTTCTTTGCTCTCTATGCCAACGTGGACGGTTTCACCTCCGACATGCAGGAGATTCCGGTGGCAGAGCGTCCCGAAATTGACCGTTGGGTAATATCATTGCTGAACACACTTGTTGCAACCGTAGACGAGGCTTTAGCCGATTACGAACCTACACGCGCCGCCCGCGCCATAAACGATTTTGTCAACGACGACCTCTCCAACTGGTATGTGCGTCTCAACCGCAAGCGCTTCTGGGGCGGAGAGATGGATGCTGACAAGATGGCTGCATATCAGACACTCTACACCTGCTTGTTGACAGTGGCTCGCCTGATTGCTCCTATTTCACCGTTCTATGCCGACAGACTGTATCGCGATCTCACTGGCAACGATGAGAAATCCGTGCATTTGGCTATGTTCCCTGAAACGGACAAATCGGTGATAGACACCAAACTTGAGGAACGTATGCGTTTGGCTCAGACTATCACATCACTCGTGTTGTCACTTCGCCGCAAAGCTAATCTTAAGGTTCGTCAGCCGCTACAACGCATCATGATTCCAGCAACGGATTCTGCACAAGCCGAAGACATAATGCTCATGAAAGATCTGATTCTCGGTGAAGTTAACGTGAAGGAGCTACAGCTACTTGGTGATGACGACACCATGCTGGTAAAACGTGTGAAACCTGATTTCAAGAAACTTGGTCCAAAATTCGGCAAAGCCATGAAGCAAGTGGCAGCAGCCGTGCAATCCATGAGCCAGCATGATATATCCATATTGGAACGCCAGGGACAAATCACACTGACCTTAGGCGATACAAACGCCACTATTGAACTCGGGGATGTGGAAGTTATATCGGAAGATATTCCCGGATGGCTTGTAGCAAGCGAAGGCAGCGTAACAGTGGCTCTTGACGTAACCGTAACTCCCGAACTGAAAATGGAGGGTCTGGCTCGCGACATTGTGAACCGCATTCAAAATATCCGCAAGGACCGCAACTACGAGATCACAGATAAAATCACACTCACTTTTGCACCCGAAGCGGATGACAATGATACATGTGCAGCACTGAATGCATATGGCGATTACATTGCCCGTCAAGTACTTGCCACTGAGCTCACAATAGGTCCCGCCTCTGCCGGACAGCCTGATGTGGAAATGCTGGAGCTTGACTCTCTGAACCTACCGGTGAAAATAGTGTTAGTAAAATAAGCTAACACTATTTCATCACCTCAAAGCAACCACGATTATGAGCGAGAAAACAAAGTACACCGATGAGGAACTACAGGAGTTCAAAGAGATAATCCTTGCCAAATTGGCCAAGGCTCAGCATGATTACGACATGCTGAAGGCCAATGTGACCAATTCTGACGGCAACGACACCACTGACACATCTCCGACTTTTAAAATACTGGAAGAAGGTGCCAACACTCTCGGCAAAGAGGAAACCGGGCGACTGGCCGAACGTCAGCTCAAATTCATTCAACACCTGAAAGCCGCATTAGTGCGCATTGAAAACAAAACCTATGGCATATGCCGTGTCACAGGTAAGCTTATTCCCAAGGAACGCTTGAGAGCGGTGCCTCACGCCACAATGAGCGTGGATGCTAAAAACCAACAGCGCGGCAAATAAGTCGCGCTGTAAATCAACCCTCACCCAACCAATCATTATGAAACAGCATAAAGGTATTTTGGCTCTCGGAGTAATACTTCTGGTCATAATTCTTGACCAAGTATTGAAGATATGGATCAAAACCCATTTCTACATGGGCGAAGAATTCATCATCACTTCGTGGTTCAGACTATATTTCATTGAAAACAACGGTATGGCTTTTGGCATGGAGCTTGGCAGCAAACTATTCTTGTCAATATTCCGTATATTTTTGGCAATAGGTCTGATATGGTATCTTTGGCGCATACGTACCAACAAAGCCATAAATACCGGTTATGTTGTGTGCATATCGCTCATCACAGCCGGGGCCATAGGCAATATTATTGACTGCATGCTTTATGGGCTTATATTCAATAATCCAATACCCCCACAAGTGGCCACTATGTTTCCTCCCGATGGCGGATATGCCTCGCTGTTTCACGGCCGGGTGGTAGATATGCTGTATTTCCCGCTGTTCAGTTTCACATGGCCTGAATGGGTTCCATGGTTAGGTGGCGAACATTTTTTGTTCTTTCAACCGGTATTTAACCTTGCCGATGCCGCTATATCTGTGGGCATAATTCTTGTGTTGCTATTCTACACACGTTTTTTGTCGGAATCAACACTCAAAACTCCGGAAACAGAATCCGAAGACACCACCATATCGGAATCATAAGCATGAACAAACTGCCCTACATATTAGGTATGGGTGCTGCATTATGTCTTGCAGCATGCTCGCAACGTCCTGACGGAGTACTTGACCAAGATGATATGGCACAGTTGTTGGCAGATATCCATATAGGCGAAAGTGTGGTGGATAACAATTTTCGCCATTACAATTCCGACTCGTCGCGTAGTATATTGCGCCAATCAATATATGCCAAACACGGCATCACTCCGGCTCAAGCCGACTCATCATTCATGTGGTATGGCCGGCATATGGACCAATATATTGAAGTTTACGACCGAGTCACGGAAATACTCAACAACAGAATTCTTGCAGCGCAAGAACAAGCCGGAGCGTCGTCCTCAGATCTATCCGGACAATCATTCTCATTTGAGGGTGATTCAGTGGATGTGTGGAGCGATATTCGCTACCGCCGCCTGAGTTCAAATATGCCGTCAAACTATATCTACTTCTCCTTGCCTTCTGACCGCAATTGGGAAAAAGGTGACGCGTATGAATTGCGCGCCAAAATGATCGGAGGCAAACAGTCGGCACACGCCGTAATCACCGCCGAGTATCACGATGGCACACGAGAATATGTGACATCTCAAATGGGCAGCGATGGTTGGAGATCACTCAAAATGGTGCTTGATTCAGCTCGTATGCCATTTAACGTAGCCGGATACATATATTATGAACCACAACCGGGAGAGGTGGCATTTATTGACTCCATATCGCTTACCCGCACCAGATGGGGGGCTCATCAACGCGAGGCGCGCAGCCGTGTGCAGAAATTCAAAAAGAAATCGGAATTGTGAAACAACGCATCTTAGCCCACACCATAGTATGGCGAGGTCGTGAATACCATATGCACATAGCCGAGCTTGACACCATCACCGGCCAAGTGACAATGCATCCATACGAGGGTGAAATCCACTCCACTGTGTTCATTTCCGGCACAGTGCTTCTTCTATCGTGATTTAGAGAATATCACAATCCAATAAGATTACTACAAACCAGACGCACATATATTGGATACCGTGCATGAATGCTGCTTGGTAACCTACAAATGCATCAGTCCGAAACCCTAATAGAATTTCGGACTGACAAAATATTATCTGAGTATGCTCTAACGGAATATGATTACTGTTCTTACTACCTGTAGTCGGTTTCAAGAAAATCAAGTTTTTTTATAACTGTAATTAATCCATTCCACATATGCGAATTATTAAGGCCATTCAATCTAATTAACACAACCTGCTCTCAACGCTTGCACCACAAAACGGATACAAAAAATCCGCAAGCGATGAAATCAAACGCTTGCGGATTCGTTGTGTTGTCTTACCAGGATTCGAACCTAGACAGGCAGAACCAAAAACTGCAGTGCTACCATTACACCATAAGACAATCCAATTACTGAAAGCTTTTAGCTCTACAGCGGTGCAAAGTTAATAATAGTTTTTGAAACTGCCAAATTTTATTTAGCAATTAGCAAAAAATAGTTCTTTTTACCTTTCTGCGCCAAGATGTACTTGTCGTTAAGAAGCAAGTCAAGCGATGCTTCGGTATATGGGTCGGCAACTTTTTCTTTATTTATTGACACGCCTCCGCCCTGCACCATCTTGCGCATTTCGCCTTTGGAGCTGAACACAGGTGCGGCATCTGTGAGAAGGTCTACCAATTTAATACCTTCGGCTAATTGCTGACGCGAAATTTCAAATCTTGGCACACCTTCCATCACTGCAAGAAGTGTAGGCTCATCAATACGATGAAGAGTGTCGCTTGCTTTGTTGGAGAACAATATCTGCGATGCTTCAACAGCTGTGAGATAATCAGCTTCGGAATGCACCATTGTGGTAATCTCTTTGGCCAAACGCTTCTGCAAAGGACGCTGTCCGGGATCCTCGGCCTGCTGTGCCACGAGTTCAGCCACCTCTTCGCGAGTAAGTTCTGTGAATATCTTGATATACTTTTCGGCATCAGCATCACTTACATTGAGCCAAAATTGATAGAATGCATATGGAGATGTGCGAGCCGGATCAAGCCATACATTACCGCTTTCGGTTTTACCAAACTTACCACCATCGGCTTTGGTTATCAATGGACAAGTGAGCGCATATGCCTCTCCACCAAGGGTGCGACGAATCAGCTCAGTACCAGTGGTGATATTACCCCATTGGTCGGAGCCGCCAAGCTGTAGACGGCAGTTTTTCTCACGATACAAGTTGAGGAAGTCGTAGCCTTGTACAAGCTGATACGAGAATTCAGTGAACGACATACCTTGCTGACTTTCGCCCGAGAGGCGTTTTTTCACAGAATCCTTGGCCATCATATAGTTGACGGTTATATGTTTACCTACATCGCGTATGAAGTCAAGAAACGAGAATGTCTTCATCCAATCGTAGTTGTTGACCATCTCGGCAGCATTGGGCGCATCACTATCAAAATCCAAGAATTTGGCAAGCTGTTTTTTGATAGCATCCTGATTGTGGCGAAGTGTTTCTTCGTCAAGGAGTTTGCGTTCTTGACTTTTCATAGACGGGTCACCGATCATACCTGTAGCTCCACCCACCAATGCGATAGGCTTGTGACCAGCACGCTGAAAATGCTTAAGCATCATCACACCAACAAGATGACCTATGTGAAGGCTGTCAGCAGTAGGGTCAATACCAAGGTAAGCTGTGGTAAGTTCTTTTTTGAGCTGCTCATCAGTGCCGAGCATCATTTGATGAATCATGCCACGCCATGTAAGTTCTTCTATAAAGTCCATAGGATATATACGTTCTTAGTTGTTATGATGCAAAATTACTCCAAATAATCGTAACAAGCAAACCTACAATTTTTTTCTGCGCACTATTATAGAAATCATTACCATCACTGCCAACATCCAAGGATAAATAAGGTATGGCCATGGTGCTGCAGGACTTATTCCAGCCAATGCCGTAGCCAGCAGAGTCTGTGCTCCATAAGGAATGAGACATTGCGTGATGCACGAAGCCGTGTCAAGCAGAGAGGCGGCCTTGCGGGGAGCCACCCCATAGCGACTGCATATTTCGCGACTTACGGAACCCACAGTTATAATAGCCACGGTGTTATTGGCGGTACAGAGATTGACTATAGCTGTGAGTGCTGCAATACTCGCTTGCGCCCCACGGCTCCCATGAACATGACGTGTAAGACATCCAAGAACAAAGTCTATGCCGCCAAGAGCCTTCACAACACCAAGCATACCGGCCGCCATCAGAGTAATAACAACAAGATTGCCCATAGAGTCAATTCCCTCACCCAGCAATTGTACCGCATCCATGACCCACATTCCACGCCACATGCCTATAACCATTGTTACAATAATGCCGGTAGCCAGCACCACAGTCACATTAACGCCCAAAAGAGCAAGAGCAATAACAAGCATATAAGGCAAAATCAATAGCCAATCAAATGCAACATGACCCGACGGATGAATATAACAACCATCACTAAAAAACAGATATATAGCTAATGTGATCAATGCCGCCGGCAACACTATGAGTATGTTTGCACGAAACTTGGCTTTCATGCCACAACCCTGTGTGCGGGTTGCAGCTATGGTAGTATCGGATATAAACGACAAATTGTCACCAAAAAATGCGCCCGACAGCACTACTGCAACAAAGAAAGCCACACTGCCGTGGGCACTATTGGCCATTTCAACAGCCAATGGCGTAAGAGCCACCACGGTACCAACGCTCGTGCCAACAGCCATAGATATCAAACATGACGCAACAAACACTCCCGGCACCAGAAAACGTGTCGGCAACAATCCCACTACGGCTTGCACTGTGGCATCAACAGACCCTATACCCTTGGCAAGAGAAGCGAAAGCTCCGGCTAGCACAAATACCCATATCATATACATAATATCGGGATTAGCTGCCGCCCTGGAATAAACCTCAATGCGTTCGGTCAACGGCTTGCCACGATATATCACGACACTCCACACAGATGCCGCCGCCAAGGCCACAGACACAGGCATCTTATAAAAATCGCCTATAATCACCGAAACCGCCAAATACAGGCACAAAAACAGTACAACCGGCGATAGTGCCACAAGTCCTTTACGCCAACCAAAATTTACTGTAAAAACAGAATTATTCATGTCATCTATATCTCTAAAACCCAGCTTATCACGAATGCTATGATTCTCGGGTACAAAGATACTGCTTTTTCTCCAAAAAGGAGGATTGACCGGAGCTGTTCCGATCAATCCCCCTCAACATACAGCCCGGAAATACTAATAATCAGAAGCTGTATTGAATCATGGCTTCAAGACGATTGGAGCAACCGCTTTGTCCATCATAATTCTTGCGGACACCATACATATACCCTACTCCAACCCGCAAATCACGAATGGGATCACAAAATGCCGACACTGTAGCATACTGACCTTGGCGATAAGCGTCATTACCCAACGCACTTTGGTCATATACACGCACTTGACTGTAAGCTGCCGCAATAAAAAATTTGCTCACCGGTGCATATTTCACACCCACTTCATAGTTAAGGGTTTTCGGTGCTATCATCTTGCCAGGCGTGGAACTTTGTATTAAATCGTAACCATTGCCACTCAAATCGTTGATATATCTGCCATAGCCTTGACCACAGGCACCTTGGAAATAAGTATTGAATCCATAACCGAGATTTATGGTGCCACTGACTTGTGCCGCCCACCCAAAACGAAATTTATTCTGCTCCGACAGCGCATCACGATATGTCATGGTTCTCAGCAGTCCGGCCACACGCAAATGACTGTTTTTGCCCCACGAATATTGAATATTAAACGGTATATCGGGCACTCTTTGACCAATCTTCGCTGTTCCAAAACCAAACGTGGACGATACTTGCGGTATTTCAACACCCACTCCCAACGACCAGCGATTACCAAACGTGGTACGATAACGCACCAATATATTTTTTGTGGACGATTCTCCGGCCGGACCTTGATCGTCTACCGTAGGGGTACCGGCCGAAGCATCAGACCAAGTACTGGGTGCCAATCCTGCGGTGATATTGCCCAATGTCACATACGCCTGTTTGAGTTTCAATCCGTAACCATTGTTTCCGTCTGCCGAAAAATTGGTTTGGATATATGCCTCATAGTATCCGAATCGTGAACTTCGGCCGGCCAACTGTAGAAATATTGTGGAGTGATTGGCCGTACCGCCAAGCCGCTGCCTATGCTCAGATGAGTTTGGAACATGGTTTAGATACGGAGTAAACAATGGACCGTCTGTGTTTTCACCATTAAAGTCATAATAAACCGACCCTTTGATGTAACCACCTATGCCCAAAGCCACTTTGCCTTCACGATCCAAAAACAAGAAACGAGGTGAACTGGGGTCATTGAAATGAATATCGCTGGTGTCATACAGAATAGCTACAAGATCACGACCTTGTAGATGATCTCCACTGACCACTACAGCACGTTCAGGAATCAAGAAAGTATCAACCGGTTCCATTGGCTGCAAGGCCGCAGCCGCCGTGGCGTATAAGACAACCATCGCTGAGATAATTCGTTTGAAACTCATAATATAACAAAGTGACAGATAACAGATTTTAAGAATACATTCGGCTTTATAACATTCATCCTGCCGATTTCGTTCCACTGTCACATAAAAAATCACCGTGCCTCATGATGAGGCACGGTGACCAAGTATCAAACGACTATAATATAATCAAAAACTGTAGCGCAATCCTATTGCCGGAGCAAATGCATGAGCTCTGTAGTCACCTTTCATCACCGGGTTCTGTTCAAGACCCAATGCCGGAAACGCTTTGGCTATGAAGTTTTCATAACTACCCTTGACATTGTCCTTGCCCAAACCGGCTACATACATGAATGAAAAATCCACACTCAACTGCTTGATGGGACGGAATGAAAGACCAACGGTGGGTTCTATTTTTGTCATTCCGGGAGTTTCAGGATTGTAATGATTGTCATTGACAGGGGTCTGATCCACCATCAAACCTGCACGCACATCCAATTTCTCTGTTGCAGCCCATTCGGCTCCAAGATGAAAACACCATGCGTTGCTATAATTCTTGTCTATATGCTGGTTGAACTGACCGTTAGCCACTCCAGGGAATTCAATATCAAGTCTGCGATATGTTTTCCAACCGGTAAGCTGAATATCAGCAGCAAAAGTCCATCGGTCGGTCGGGCGATAGGACGCACCGAACGTAAACACGTATGGCAACGGCATGGATGCACTGAAATTGGCTTGGTCTATCAGACCTACACGGCTTTCAAGCAAACCTTTTGCCACCTCATTAGCAAACGACACACTTGCATCTCCACGTTTCACCTTCATAAGCATTTTGGAGCGGAATGAAGCTCCCACAGTAACTTTGGATGAAATATCATACATGGCTCCGACATTGAATCCAAACGACAAATCAGCAGTGCCTTTCAAATTAATTGAAGCCGGGGTCACACCATTGAACAAAGGATAATTCGCTCCTGTCATCATGCCCAAGACCGGAAGTACCTTATCCATGTCATCAGCGCTCACAAGACCCTTGTACAAATCAACAGAACCCCATGTTATCATCATACCGGCACCTACCGACAATTTAGGTGTTATACGCCATGACACTGTGGGCTGCACAGTATATGCCGCAAGGTTCACTTTTTGATTCATCACAGCTCCCGGCCAGTTCATACCCCAGTTGATAGAACTGCCATAGGGTGTGTAGAACGAGATTCCAAGCTGAAGATAATCGCGCACCTTAAAAGCGGCATTGAAAGCTATTGGTGTGCTCACCTTATTATGGCTATCATAACGTGATCCATCAATTGTGACAGAAGACATAGGCTTGATAGCGGTGAGCGTGCCTGTGATGTCAAGTGTTTTGTCTGAAAAAGACAGTCCAGCAGGATTAAAAATCATACTTTCGGCACCGAGCTTCAGAGCAACACCGGTGTGTCCCATTCCTTCCTGACGCGCGCTGAGAGTGTTTACCTGATATCCCTCTGCGCTTGCGCTCATAACAGCCGCAAAGGCAGTTACAGCGATAAAAAACTTCTTCATTTTGTCTTATTTTTGGTAAAAAACACCACAAAGGTACGCATTTTTTAACTCTCAGCAATTTTTTCAGAGAAAATTGAATTACACATCCACATTTGCGTGCCAAAGATTTTACGTACATTTGCATTATGATACAAGATGCCATAAACCCTTTTGCGAGCGTACTATATGTAATGCCAAAGCCTGTAGGCTCGGCGTGCAACTTGGCATGCTCCTATTGTTATTATCTTGAAAAGGACAAAACTCTTGAGTGCTCAAACCCGCAAAAACAACTGATGAGCGACAATACTCTTGAAGAGTTTATAAAGCAATACATTGCAGCACAGACCGTGCAGGAAATAGTGTTTACATGGCACGGAGGAGAAGCGATGATGCGCCCCATAAAGTTCTATGAACACGCTATGGAGCTACAACGCAAATACGGCAAAGGACGGCAGATTGTAAATTGCATACAGACCAACGGCACGTTGCTAAATGCACGATGGTGTGAATTTCTGAAACGCAACAATTGGCTGGTGGGCATATCTATTGACGGTCCATCTGACGCTCACGACGCTTTTCGCCGCACAGCATTTGGCAAGCCAACACACCAAACCGTCATGCGATCCATTCGCATGCTGCAGCAATACGGTGTGGAATGGAACGCCATGGCTGTTGTCAACAGCATAAATGTACATGAGCCAGAGCGATTCTATGATTTCTTCAAACAGATAGGATGTAGGTTCCTGCAGTTCACCCCCGTGGTGGAACGCAGACCAAACTCGGGGAATGGATTCCTCTGCTCTCCTGACGATGCCGCCGGGCAACTCACCAAAGAGTCAGTCACGGCTGAACAATGGGGTGAATTTGCCGTAAGAGTATTTGACCGCTGGGTACGCGAGGATGTCGGCAAAGTATTTGTTCAGTTGTTTGATGCCACTCTTGCCGGATGGGTTGGCGTAACTCCGGGTGTTTGCTCCTTGGCTCCGTCATGCGGACATGCCGCCATGATGGAGC
>CAMWXV010000009.1 GCA_947178305.1 uncultured Porphyromonadaceae bacterium
CCTTCGGCACCTTTGCGGGGAGCCTTGTCGATGAGTCGGCCACCTTTTTCTTCCACTTCGGCGAGGGCGTTTGCCACACCGTCTTCAACGGCGAAAGCGATATGCTGGATGCCTCCGCGGCCGCCGTTGTTGGCTATGAACTTGGCTATGGCGCTGTCTTCGGCTGTGGCTTCAAGGAGTTCAATTTTGGTTTGTCCAACCTTGAAGAAGGCTGTGCGCACTTTTTGGTCGGCAACTTCTTCTATAGCAAAGCATTTTAGTCCGAGCATTTTTTCGTAGAAAGGGATTGCTTCCTCAAGTGAGGTAACAGCGATGCCCACGTGTTCAATGTGAGAAATGTCCATAATTGAGATTATGTTGATTGGTTAGTATTCTGTTAACAGTGCAAAATTAGCAAAATTTATTGCTTGACACTATTTAAAGGTCAAAAAAATGGTTATTGACAGAGGGTGTCAGTCAGTTATGGGATATTTGTGGCAGATGGGGTCGTTGTATTGCTGTTGTGCCTGCTTGAGGATGGAGCGCATGTGCTTTGTGATTTCTTCGGAGCCGGGTTGGCCGTAGATGTTGTGCATCTCCGATGGGTCGTTTTGCAGGTCGTAGAGCTCCCAGGTGTCAATGTCGTTGTAGAAATGGATGAGCTTGTAGCGGTTGTCGCGCACTCCGTAGTGGCGTTTCACCATATGCTCGGCGGGGTATTCGTAGAAGTGGTAGTAGATCCAATTGCGCCAGTCGGCGGGATGTTCGCCTTTGAGCAGTGGCAGGATGGATACGCCGTGCATGTCTTCGGGTGTGGCCACGCCGGCTATGTCAAGGAAGGTGGGGCCGTAGTCAATGTTCTGTACCATTTCGGTGATGGTGCCACGTGCGTCAAGTCCTTTGGGCAGGCGCATTACCAGTGGGGTGTTGAGTGATTCTTCGTACATGAAGCGTTTGTCGAACCATCCGTGTTCGCCCATATAGAATCCTTGGTCGGAGGTGTAGACCACCAGTGTGCTGTCAAGGAGATTGTTCTGCTCCAGATAGTCAAGCACGCGGCCTACGTTGCGGTCAAGCGAGGCTACGGTTTTGGCGTAATCGCGCATGTATCGCTGGTATTTCCATTCGGTGAGTTCTTTGCCTGAAAGGGAGTCGGCGTAGAATTTGGCTATGATGGGGTTGTAGTGTGCATCCCAGCGGGTGCGTTGGGCGGAGTCCATGCGGCTGAGGAAGTATTCGTAGTTGTGGCGTAGGCGTGTGTCAACTCCGGGGTATATCATCTTGCAGTCGTAGACTATGTCCATGTCGTGTGCCGAGGATATGGCCATTTCCTGCTCTTTGGCTGCCTGGCGGCCGGAGTAGTCGTCGTAGAAGTTGGCGGGTTTTTCAAACACGCGGTTTTCGTAAAGTTCAAGGTCGCAGGTGTCGGCCATCCAGTTGCGGTGAATGGCTTTGTGGTGAATGAGGATGCAGAACGGTTTGGATTTGTCGCGAACGCTGTCCATCCAGTTTATGGCGCGGTCTGTGATTATGTTGGTGAGGTAGCCGTGGCGCACTATGGTGTCGCCTGTCTGCTGAATGAAGTCGGGGTTGTAGTAGTCGCCTTGTCCGGGGATTATTTCCCAATTGTCAAATCCTGTGGGTAGATTGTGGAGGTGCCATTTGCCGAACAGTGCTGTTTGATAACCGGCTTTCTGGAGGTATTTCGGGAATGTGGGTTGCGATGTGTCAAAGGGGCTGCCTATGTTGTCGGTAAATCCGTTTGCGTGGCTGTGTTTGCCTGTAATCATGCATGCGCGCGATGGGCCGCTGAGGGAGTTGGCCACAAAGCTGTTGACGAACTTTACACCATCGTTGGCTATGCGGTCAAGGTTAGGGGTGGATATGTGCCGTTTGTCATAGCAGCTCATCATTTGAGCTGTATGGTCGTCGGTCATTATATAGACTATGTTGTAGGGCTTTTGAGCCGTGTTTTTTGGATTGGCGGTCTGTGCGTTGGCACCAGTGGATACCGCTGCGGCTGCCAATGGTAGGATGATATTAGTTGCTGACGGTTTCATATGGTTTAGTTTTTGGCAAAGATAGCGAAAAAACTTTAATGTTACTTGACAAGAATTTTTTCGGTTTTGGAGCCTTGGCGCTTGATATAAAGTCCCGGAGCGAGTGTCTCGGCGGGTATGTGTGACCCATTTAGATTGTAATACATTATTTGCTGAGAGGCGTTGTTTACGGCTGTGCTATTAATGCCGTCAAGTTCCGATACAATCAGTTTGCAGGAGGCTGAATAGGTGTTTTGACACAAGCCGTCTACGGCGGTGTAGGTGATGGTTGCTTCGCCTGTGCCAACGGCAGTAACTTTGCCATTTTCTACCGTGGACACAGCGGGATTTGAGGATTCCCAAGACTCTGAAACAATTGGCACATCATCTTCTTTTGTAATGGTGGCGATAAGGTGTTGGGTGTCTCCAATATTCATTTCCAAACTTGTGGTATTCAGGTTGATTTCCAGACCACCAAGTATACGAAAATCAGAAAACCATTCCGACCATCCTGATTGATATGATTCCAACGATTCTTTGGGAACATAAACTACGGCATCGGCAGGTGTTTCAAAGAATGCGGAATTTCCGGAAACAGGGCATTCTTGTGCGAAAGTATGAATGGTTTTTAATGGACATCCCGCAAATGCCATCTCGTCAATTGTGTGTATTGAGTTGCCGAGATATAAGGATTTAAGTTCATGGCAGCACCAAAAAGCACGGGCTCCTATCGTGGTAACTGAATTGGGTATAATTATTGAATCAAGGCTGATACATACAATAAATGCATCGGATCCAATGGTGGTAACCGAATTAGGAAGAGATATGGATTGGAGCTTGTTGCAAGAAGCAAAGGCACCAGTGCCAATTGTAGTCACCGAGTTTGGCAAATTTACTGATACAAGGTTGTTGCAGCCACCAAATGCTCTGTTTCCTATAGTTTCTACAGATGGTCCTATGATGCATTCTTTTTTAGCTCCCGGACATGCAATGAGTTTGGTTCTTTCAACATTGTACAGAATTCCGTCAATAGCCCAAAATTGACATCCTGAAGTTCCCATTACAGATATATTTTCCAAGGAACTGCAATTGCAAAAAGGGTTGTCGCCGATTTCTGATACGGAATAAGGGATGGTTACTTTCCGGAGGCTTTTACAGAAGATGAATGCAAAAGATCCAATGGTTTTTACAGAGGTCGGTATGGTTATGGTATTGAGGTCGTAGCAAGAATTAAAAGCCCAGTTGTCTATGGTGGTTACTGAGTTTGGAAGGGTTATGGATATGACTTTGCAATTTGCAAAGGCGTGGTCTCCGATGGTTGTAACCGAATCAGGTATGGTACAATTGATGCGTGTAGTGGGGCAGGAGATCAGTGTTGTCTTGTCAATGTCATAGAGCACACCGTCAATATCAGTGTATTTGGGATTATCGTTATCAACAAAGATATTGTCAAGAGAGATGCAATGCTGAAACGGGTTGTTCTCAATGTCCGTTACCGAACTTGGGATGGTTATGGAAGTTAGCTGGCAGTTTGATAATGCGTATTCACTGATTTTTTTTACGGCATATGTGGTGCCGTTGTGATTAATGGAGGACGGGAGTGTCAAATAATCATAGTCACAATGTATGACATTGGTGATTTCAGCATATTCATTGTCAACAATAACATATTCTATGTAATCAATGGTGAATGGTTCGCTTTTAGACTCTGCGGCGGCAGTAGTGGACAGTGCGGTCATAAAGATTATCAATGTAATCTTAACGAAATGTAATAGTAGTTTTTTCATGGTTGTGATATATGTGTTACTTCAGTTCTAATTCAATATCTTCAATTGATGGCAGAGAACTTTTGAACTCATCAGGTATGAATTTTGTGAGTTGAAATTCTGCGACGCCGATCGGTTGTGAGGATGATTTCTTGGCACAAAGAAAGTGATTTAGTTTGAATTATTGTATTTCAATTTCTTTATTTCTTTATCAAAATCGCTTTCCAACAGATCCATTTCGTGTTTGCGATAGATGTCAAACTCTTTTTCTGCTTTTTCAATCGCTTGCTTATGCGAAATGTTTCCCTTGCCAATCAGAACTTTTCGTTTATGAGCAATAATCTGGTTATCCAGCGCTTCTATCCAATCTTTCATTGTCATAGGATTCATTTCCAATGCTTGGAACTCCGCAAAATCCAAGAAACCTGAAACAAGCAGATTCAGCCGTTGGAGCTCAATCTCAGACAAATAGTTCTTGGCTATCTTCACATCATCTTTGGTCACATAGTTGCCCTTGAAGTTGGTCATTCCGACAAAAGGTTTTTCATTATCCACACGATTGTATATGATTTCGGCGGCTGTGTTTTCGTGAACAGCATAATGCAACTTGTTCTGTACTGTTGCAAAAAATATTTTTGTCATCTCGTCACGAGGGTTGTAGTCTGTTGCTGTGGCATATATATCCGTTATTTGTTGATAAAAGTTGCGCTCACTACTGCGAATATCCCTGATACGTTGCAAAAGTTCACGGAAATAGCGGTTGCCTCCCTGCTTCAATCGCTCGTCATCCATTGCGAATCCCTTTTGGATATATTCGTGAAGCCGTTGGGTGGCCCAGCGACGGAAACGAGTCGCCACTTGCGACTGGATACGATAGCCCAAGGCTATAATCATGTCAAGATTATAGTGGTCAATGTTACGTTTTACCTGACGATTGCCTTCCTGACGAACTAACAAGAATTTCTTGTTAGTTGCCTCTATGGACAGTTCGCCATCTTTATATATGTTGTCCACATGTTGGCTGATATTCTGTTGCGTAGTACAATATATCTCTGCCAACTGATTTTGTGTCAGCCACAAATCCTCATCGGCAAAACGCACTGACACACGAGTTATCTCGTTATCGTCTTGATAGAGTATTATTTTGTTTTCTTCGTTCATTGTCTATTTTTCTTCTTTAAAAGCAACTGATAATAATGCATCTTTCGCTTCTCATCTTCTTTGGGGTATGTTTTTTAATGTATCGTTGTATTCAGATTTAAAATCCCAATTGTATCTACTACTTGCAAATATAATGACAAAAATTTAAAGTGGGTGGTAAAGTTTGAAGAATCCAAATAAAAACGCGCAGATTTAGTCGTTTCTATTTGGATTCTTCAAACTCTTGTCAATAGTGTATTGCGGTGGTTGTCTGTCTATTTGGCGGTGGATATTGCTGTGGTCATATTGGCGAGGTCGGTTCCTGCGGGACTGCAGTACATGGTGAGGTCAAACTGTGGAGCTATTGCTGTGAGGTGCTCAAATATTTCGCTTTGAACGGCTTCGTAGGCTGTCCATGCGGTGGTGGTGTAGCAGTAGATTTGCAGTGGTATGCCGTTGGGGGTCGGATCCATGATTCTTACCAATATCTGCTGGTCGGTGCCGATGAGTGGATGGTGAAGCAGATAATGGCACATGTAGGCTCTCAGCAGGCCGAGATTGGTGACAATGGTGCCGTTGACGCAGGCCAGTCCGGGATCGTAGAACATGCCTTTGGTCTGCACCTTGGTGATGAAATCGTCCATGCCCGGTAGTTGTTTTATTTTTTCAATCATTTCGGGGGTGGTGTTATGAATGCTGTTTATGTCCACAAGCATTGATCGGGATATGAGGCGGTAGCCGCTGTCGCTCATACCGCGCCAGTTTTGAAAGGAGGTGGACACGAGGGTGTAGGGCGGCAAGGTGACTATGGTGTTGTCCCAGTTCTGCACTTTGACGGCTGTTAGGGATACGTCAATGCATATGCCGTTGGCTATGGTGGATGGTACCACTATCCAGTCGCCGACATGTAGCATGTCGTTTTGTGACAGTTGTATGCCGGCTACGAACCCGAGGATGCTGTCTTTGAACACGAGCATTAGGGCTGTGGCAAACACTCCGATGCCGGTGAGCAGTGCGGCCGGTGATTTGTCTAATATCACGGAGAGTCCTATGATGGTTACGATGATCCATACTATGCCTTTTGCCACATTGAGGATGCCTTTGAGAGGGAGATTACGGGTGTTTTCCTTGCGGTCGTAGCGAGTCCACACAAAGGTTAGCACTGAGTTGATGGCTAATGCTGTCATGATGATAACATACAAGGTGGATATGACTTCCAAGATGTGTAATATCAGTGAATTGGCCGGAAAAGCGAATGGTAGCAATCCAAGGAATATTAGTGGCGGGATTATATGGCTGCATTTGGTTATGACATGCTGGTGGATAAGGTCGTCACCGATGTCCGTGTGTCGCCATTTCACGAGTTGGCGGGTACCGATGAGTATTATTTTGCCCAGTAGCCATGACACGAAAAAGGCTACTCCCACAATTACGGCCACATAGATGATTTCCTCAACGGTGTGGTCGTGTCGGAGTCCGAGTTTGTTAAGAAAACTGTCAATGTTGCTCAATAGCCATGTGGCTACCTGATGGGTGGGAATGATGTCGGCAAGCATAATTGAATATTGTTGTGAAACGGATTTTTATTTGTTAACGCGCCGACATGCCAGATGGTTTTGGTTTGTTGTTTGAAGATGAATGAAAATGAAGCAGCCCGGCTGGGTTGGCCGGGCTGCTGTGTGGTGTGTGGAGTCGGGTTATTGTTTGGGACCCATCTCCATGATGAGTTCGCCGCCCTGCATTATGTCGGAATGCATGATGTAGGGTAGGGTATAGGGCTTGCCGTTGAGTTTAACGGAGCGTACATACATGTTTTCTGGCGAATTGTTTACGGTCTTGATTACGAATTTGCCTCCGGGCACAGCGAATTCGGCTTCGTCCCACATGGGAGATCCGAACCAGTAGCGGCCTGATGCCGGCTCTACTTGATAGAAGCCGAGTGATGAGAGGATGTACCATGCTGACATTTGTCCGGCATCTTCATTGCCAGACATGCCATCGGGGGCGGCTTTGTAGAGGTTGTGACATACGTAGCGTACCTTTTCGGCTGTTTTGTCGGGCTGGCCGAGCATTGAGTAAATGTAGAGTGTGTGATGGCTTGGTTCGTTGCCATGGGCGTACTGGCCAATGAGACCTGAGATGTCGGGAGAAGCATCGGCACCTTCAAGCTGTGAGCTTACAGTGAAGAGTGAATCAAGTTTGCTGATAAGGGCTTCACGTGAGCCGAAACATTGTTCCAGACCCTCCACATCCTGAGGCACGAGCCATGTGTATTGCCAAGCGTTGCCTTCGCAATAATCATCGGCACGGTGCTCGGTTTTGAACGGAGAGAAGGGTGTGCGCCAAGAACCGTCGGTCATGCGTCCGCGTATGAAGCGGGTGACGGGATCAAAGTAGTGGCGATAGGAGTGGCTGCGTTCGGTGAACTTGCGCATGGTGGCTGTGTCGCCCATAGCTTCGGCAGCGCGTGCAATGGCTCCGTCGGCAATGGCAAATTCCATGTCGTAGGCGATGGCTTCGTTCATTTTATCGCACGGGATGAATCCGTATTCCACTCGGTAGCCGTAGCCTCGGGCAGTGTCGGCAGCTGTTTTGAGAAGTGCGGCATAGGCTTTGTCGCGGTCAAGTCCGGGAGCCTGCTTGACAATGGCGTCGGCCACAGCTATGATGCCGGGGTTGCCTACCATGCAGTCTGTTTCGTTGGCCCAAAGATGCCATACCGGCAGACGGCCTTGCTCATCGGCTATACGCACCATTGTTGTGGCGAGCTTTCCGGATAGGTCGGGGTTGATGATTGAAATTAGCGGCATGGCTGCACGATAGGTGTCCCAAAGTGAGAAGATGGTGTAGTTGGGCTGATCGGGATCGCCTTTGTGTACTTGCAGGTCGGCACCGCGATAGGAGCCGTCAACATCGTTGAATGTGGCGGGTACAATCATGGTGCGGTAGAGTGCGGAGTAGAATTTGGTGCGCTCAATGGAGTCGTTTGTGGTGATTTTGATGCGGCTAAGCTCGTTGTTCCATGCTTGGTCGGCGGCTTGGCGTGTGGCTTCAAAATCCCAACCGGGGAGTTCGGCAGCCATATTGGCTTTCGCGCCATCAACAGACACCGGAGAGATGGCTACTTTCATCAACACTTGCTCGGCTGAGTCGGTGGCGAATGATGCGCGACCATACATATTGTTTTCGCCTTTAAGTTCCCAAGATGTCATGGGTTTGGACAATTCGGCATAGAAATATACTTTCTGATCCTTGGCCCAACCTGTGGAGTAACGGTAACCCTGCACGTGTGTGGAGTCAATGGCTTCAATGTGGGTTTCTGTGGATTTGTCCCAGCACCCGCCGTTCTGGAGGTCAAATACTATGGCGGCAGAGTCGGCGGCCGGGAAAGTGTAACGGTGCAAGCCTACTCGGTTTGTGGCTGTGAGTTCGGCAAGTACGTTGTAGCGGGTCAGAGGCACGCTGTAGTAACCGGGTACGGAGATTTCGCGTGTGCGGTCGGCGTAGCTCCACATGCCGCTGCCGGGTATGGAGTCGTTGCCACGAGCGTAGGTTACATCGCCTATTACGGGCATCACGGTGACATCAAAAAGGTCGCCAATGCCGGTGCCTTCAAGGTGTGTGTGGGAGAATCCGATCACGGTGGAGTCGCTTTCGTGGTAGCCTGAGCACCAGTCCCATGTCTGCGGTACGCTTGTGGGGCCTAACTGTACCATGCCATAAGGTACGTTGGCACCCATGAACACATGTCCGTGTCCACCGGATCCTATGTGCGTATCAACATAGGATGTGTAGCTTGAAGCCTGATCGGCTTGTTGTGAGCACGATGCCAAGAGCAGTGGCGCTGCCCACAATAAATGCTTTGCTTTCATTGCGCTATGAGTTTTGTTTATTTTTTATGATTGTCGGTGAGGTAGAATTTGAGGGTGCCGCCGTTGACGAGCTGGTCGTGGGATATGCGGTAATCCTTGAGGGGTTTGTTGCCGAGTGTCATGCGGCTGATGTAAATGGATTCGGGTGACTCTTTTTCAACTTCCACTCGCAGTTGCTTGCCGGCGGGGGTGGTGATGGTTACGGAGTCAAAAACCGGTGATGTGAGTGTGTACATGGGTTCTCCGGGGCAGTCGGGGTAGAATCCTATCATGGAGAATATGGCCCAAGCAGACATGGTGCCGGTGTCATCGTTGCCGGGGATGCCGTCGGGTTGTGTGGTGAAATGTTTGTCAAGGAGTCTGTTTACCTGCTGCTGTGTGCGCCATTCTTCGCCTTTTACGCGGCTGAACAGATAGGGATAGGCTATGTCGGGTTCGTTTGCGGGATCGTAAAGGCCGTCGTCAAACACCATCTGGAGTTTGTTGACGAATTTTTTGTTGCCGCCCATCAACTTTATGAGTCCGGGTACATCGTGGGGCACGAAGAATGTGTAGTTCCATGCACTGCCTTCGTGAAATCCGGGTACGGGTTCAAAGTTCTCTCCCTGACGAGGGTTGAACGGAGAGAGGAATGAGCCATCGGCCATCAATGGGCGGAGTGTGCCGCTTTCGGTGGAGTAGTAATGTTTGTATCCTTTGGCGCGCTCTGAGAGCTGACGTGCGAACTCTTTGTCTCCTTTTTGCTCGGCAAGCCAAGCCAATGCGTTGTCGGCCACGTAGTATTCCAAGGCGTGTGACACAGAGTTGTCACCGCTGAGGTCGGCGGCGTGTGTGCCCATGGGTATGTAGTGCTTGGTGAGATAGGGGTCAATGTCGGGACGCATGGGGTTTTCCTTGCCGGGAGTTGTGGCGGAGCGTTTCATGGCGGCATAGGCTGCATCAAGGTCAAAGTCTTGAAGTCCTTTGCGCCATGTGTCCACTATAACCGGTATTGCGGGGTCGCCTTCCATGGTGAATGTTTCGCGTCCGTAGAGTTCCCATTTTGGCAACCATCCCCATTCTTTGCTCATGTCTATCATGGAACGTACCATGTCAATCTGTCTTTCAGGGTATACGAGGGTCATCAGCTGATGGAGGTTGCGGTATGTGTCCCAAAGAGAGAACACGGTGTAACGCTGCTGGCCTTTGGGTGCCGTGAGGTTTTCAAATCCTTCCATCTGAGGGTACTGACCGTTGATGTCGGATAGGATGTTGGGGTGGATTAGGGTGTGGTAGAGTGCGGTGTAGAACACTTCTTTTTGCTTGTCGGTGCCTCCGGTTACGGAGATGCGGGACAGGTCGTTGCGCCATTGGTTGCGTGCTTGGGCATATATTTTGTTGAAGTCTTTGCCTTGCTGCTCTTTGTCAAGGTTTTCGCGAGCGTTGGCAATTGACACGTATGATATGCCCATGCTGATTTCAATCTGTTCGCCCGGTTTGAGGTCGGAGTAGCTCCACCAATATCCTATGTCGTCGCCGCTGAGGTCGCGACCATACTGTGTGTAGAGTTTGTAGGTGCCGTTGTCGGGAGTCCATTCTGCTTCTACTCCGGTCATTTCGGGTTGCATTTTCCAGTAGCCGGAGGTGGATGGTTTTTTGCTTACGCGTGCCACGAAGTATACGGGGAATACTTTTTGGGGATTGTAGCAGAAAGTGCCGAGGAGTTTGGAGCCTTCTATTTCGGTGTCGCTGACGCGACGTACTGTGGCTCCGCTTTCGTTGGTGAGTCCTTGACCAAGGTTGATGAGAATGTTTCCATTGCCTCCGGGAAATGTGTAACGCTCCACTGATGTGCGTGTTGTGGCGGTGGCTTCGGTTATTATGTCGTACTTGGTGAGACGGTTGGTGTAATAGCCAGGAGATGCTTTTTCATCGGTGTAAGGTGATCCGTAGGCTTTGTAGTCCACGTTGAGTTGTCCGGTGGTGGCCATAGTGAGCAGTGATCCCATGTCGGGGCATCCTACGCCACTGAGTGTGCCGTGGGCATAGCCGGTGAAGAATTTGTTTTTGTATTCATATGGTGTGGACCACCAGCGGGCATCTTTATCAAAGAGGTTGGTGTCGGAGCCCATTACGTTGAATGGTACTACAGACATCATGCCGTTTGGCACTACGGCTCCGGGGTTGGTGGTGCCGAAGTTGGAGGTGCCTACAAAGGGGTTGACCCATGTTGTTGGGTCTGCGATGGGTTCAGCGGCGGAAGAGCATAGCCACAGAGCTGCTGCAACCGGGGCTGCTAAATAGCGAAAGTTCATAAACAGCTGTATAATGATGGTATTAGTAATCTGAAATGCAAAGATAGCTCACGCGCGTGAGATATGCAAATGTGGGTCAGGCAATAAAATAACCGCAGCCGTGGTGTGGCTGCGGTTGTGTATGTGTAGGGTTGCTTGGACTCGTGTTTATTCTTTGACCAAGGCGAAGCCTCGGTTTATGGCTTCGCGGTTGAGCGGAAGCAGGTGATGGTGACGTTCCGGAAGGGCTTTCTTTAGGCCAGACATCACGGATTCCACTGACACGATAGGACGGATTTTGAGTAATGCTCCAAGTACAATCATATTATAGGTCTTGGCATTTTTCATTTCAAAAGTGGCGTCCATGGCATCAACGCGATATACGTTTATGTCTTTGCGTGTGGGTGGACGATGGATGCCGTAGGAGTCGTAGATCAGTGTTCCTCCGGGTTTTACCTTTGATTCAAATTTGTCCAGACTTTGCTGGTTAAGAATTACGGCTGTGTCGTAGGTGTCAAGTACCGGAGACGATATCTGGGCGTCGCTGAGTATGACAGTGACATTGGCTGTGCCTCCGCGCTGTTCGGGACCGTAGGATGGCATCCAAGTGATTTCAAGATCTTCCATGAGTCCGGCATAAGCGAGGATTTTTCCCATGGAGAGCACTCCTTGTCCGCCGAAACCGGCTATAATAATTTCTTCTTTCATTTGGCTGTGTTTTTAAGGTCGCCCAGCGGATAGGCCGGGAGCATGTTTTCTTCCATCCATTTGTTGGCTTTGGCCGGTGACATTTTCCAGCCGCTGCTGCATGTGCTGACGATTTCCACTACCGAGGTGCCGCGTTTGGCAAGCGAGTTTTCAAAGGCAGCTTTGATTGCAGCTTTTGCTTTGCGTACAGCTGCTGGTGTGTGTACGGCCTGACGAGTGACAAGGCAAGTGCCGGGGAGCTCTGCCAAAAGGTTGGATATCTTGAGTGGATAACCGTTGAGGTCCACGCGTCGTCCATAAGGGGTGGTGGCAGTGACCATGCCTTCAAGTGTGGTTGGTGCCATTTGTCCTCCGGTCATACCGTAGATGGCATTGTTGATGAATATAATGGCTATATTTTCACCTCGGTTGGCGGCATGAATGGTTTCGGCTGTGCCGATGGCTGCCAAATCGCCGTCGCCCTGATAAGTGAATACCAATTTGTCGGGATTGAGACGCTGGGCTGCCGTAGCTACCGCAGGAGCACGTCCGTGGGCTGCTTCAATCCAGTCAATGTCAATGTAGTTGTATGCAAAGACTGCACAACCCACCGGAGCTACACCTATGGCCAAGTGTTCGGCTCCCATCTCTTCAAGTACTTCGGCTACCAGTTTGTGCACTACTCCGTGGGAGCATCCGGGGCAGTAGTGCATATGGTTGTCGTTGAGTAACCGCGGTTTGGCATACACGCGGTTTTCTTCTTTGATAATATCTTCGCGGTTCATCAGGCTCATTTGTTAGGGTTGGCTTCTGGGAATAGTTTGAGCATTTGGTCAAGTACTTCCTGGGGATTTGGCACTATGCCACCCATGCGACCGTAATGATGTATGGGCACTCTGCTCTTGGCTGCAAGGCGCACGTCGTCAACCATCTGTCCGGCGTTAAGCTCCACAACGAGCATGCCTTTGACCTGACGGCTGAGGGTTTCAATGGCTTTTTCCGGGAACGGCCACAGGGTGATGGGGCGCAAGAGTCCTACTTTGATGCCTTGTGCGCGAGCTTCTTCAATGGCCTTAAGGCATATGCGGGCTATGGAGCCGAATGCCACAAAGAGATAGTCGGCATCTTCGGTGTAGTATTCCTCATAGCGTACTTCGGCATCGCGTATGGCGGCGTATGTGCGTTGGTAGCGCTCGTTGTTCTGTTCCATTTTTTCGTCGTCAAGCTCAAGTGTGGTTAGCACGTTGGGTTTGCGGTTGGCAGGACGTCCGGTTACGGCCCAAGGACACTGCTCGGCTATTTCGCTGTCGGTGCGACGAGGGCGTTCAGGCGGGAGCACTACTTTTTCCATCATCTGTCCTACAATGCCGTCGGCAAGAATCATTGCCGGTGTACGGTATTTGAATGCAAGGTCAAAACCGAGTCCTACAAAGTCGGCCATTTCCTGGACTGTGGCCGGAGCGAGCACTATCAGGTGATAGTCGCCATGGCCACCGCCTTTAGTGGCTTGATAGTAATCGCTTTGAGAGGGGTGTATGGTGCCGAGACCGGGGCCTCCACGCATTACGTTGATGATCAGTGCAGGCAGTTCGCCTGCGGCTATGTAGCTGATGCCTTCTTGCATGAGGCTTACACCGGGGCTGCTGGAAGATGTCATCACTGCTTTACCGGTGGATGCTCCGCCATATACCATGTTGATGGCGGCTACTTCGCTCTCGGCCTGAAGCACTACCATGCCTGTGGTTTCCCAAGGCATGAGTGCTTCAAGGGTTTCAAGCACTTCGCTTTGTGGAGTGATGGGGTATCCGAAGTAACCGTCGCAGCCGTAACGTATGGCTGCGTGCGCTATGGCTTCGTTGCCCTTCATCAGTTTGATCTCCTCTTTCATATGTAATGTTTTGATTTTTTATTATGACTTATTTTTGCACTACGCGAAATACTTCAATACATCCGTCGGGACATACAGTGGCGCATGCCGCACATCCAATGCATTTGTCGGCCTCCTTGGCAAAAGCGTAGTGATAGCCCCGGTTGTTCACCTCTTTGGGCTGGAGGGCGAGCACATCCACCGGACAGGCCACTACGCAAAGGTCGCATCCTTTGCATCGCTCGTTGTTGATGGTCACGGCTCCTATTATTTTGGGCATAATATTAACTTATATGGGTTAGATGACTATGAGCAATATTTACTCAACACAAATATAATGAAAGTTTCGTGAAATTATGTTTTTTAACATTAACTTAACCATTGGCACATTTTATGACAAAATGTGCTGTTTTTTACTCATGATTATCGCAAAATGCTGATTCTTATTTTTTTGCCTTTTAGTTTGTGTGGAATACACAGTTGTAAAATATCGTTAACGCTGTTTTTGGGCACGGCTACAAGGGCGTTGTGGTCGCGCAATGTTATGGTGCCTATGCTTTGTGGGTCAAGTGCGGTGTGCGCAAGAAGGAACCCTACGATGTCGCCTTTGGATATTTTTTCTTTTTTGCCGGCGTTGATGTGAAGTGTGGCCATTGATGCTGTGATAGGGTCGGAGCTTTGTCCAGTGGGAATCCAAGAGCGGTCGGTTGTCACATATTCAGGCCTGTTCTCTCCTTCGGCGGTGATTACGTACACTGTGCCTTCGTTGTTGATTCGTGCGGTGCGTCCGTTGCGGTGCGTCCAGCTTTCGGCGCTCGGTGGCATATGGTAATGAATGACGCTTCCAACTCCTTGTACGTCTATGCCTCGTGATCCGAGGTCGGTGCTTACCAATATCGGGGTGGTGCCGTTGTGTAGGAGTGTAAGGGCGTTGTCGCGATCCATTTGTTCCAGGCCTCCGTGGTATAACCCGGCGGGTATGCCTTGTCGCTTAAGAATGGTATGTACTCTTTCGGCGCTTTCGCGATGGTTGACAAATACTATTACTTTGTCGTTGGGTAGTGAGTGGAGCAGTTGTACAAGCGTATTGGCTTTGTCTCGTTCCGGACTTGGTACTTCAACTATCTGTGTGCGTTTGGCCGGATGGGTGGTTTGCTGCGCTTTTATTACAATTGGGTCGTTTACCGGGAGGTATGTGGGAAGGTTGCCAAGCTCGGTGGCGCTGGTGAGGATTATGCGTTCGGGACGTAGTATGCGGCGCACTATACGGCTCATCTCTTCGGCAAATCCCATTTCAAGGCTTTTGTCGTATTCGTCAAGCACGAGGATACGTGTGTGCTTGATGTTGAGGGTGCCGCGTTGCAAGTGGTCAAGCAGTCGTCCTGGTGTGGCGATGATAATATCCGGAATTGGGGTGAGAGAGGATATTTCGTCAAGCATGCGGTGACCGCCGTAGAGCACGGTGGTTTTGAATCCGGAGGCTATGGGACGTATCACTTCGTGTATCTGCAATACAAGTTCGCGTGATGGTGCGAGTATTATGGTTTGTACTGCTCCGCAGGGTTTGTGCATGGCTGCAAGCATGTTGGCGGCGAATGCGAGTGTCTTGCCTGATCCTGTAGGTGCAATCAGCACTGCGGCTGGATGTTTGAGCGAGAGCATTTGCTGTTGCATTGGATTGAGTTTGTCAATTCCGTGGCGTAGCTTGATATTTTGAGTGATAGTTTTTGTGTCCATATAGCAGATTTTTTACAAAGGTAACAAAAAATAGTAAGTCAGGGTTGCCGATTACGGCAACCCTGACTTGCTATTGATAGGAAATTTTATTCAGCTTTTTTTGCTGTTTTCTTGGCAGGAGCTTTTTTTGCTGTAGCTTTCTTTGCTTTTGTTTCCTTGGGTGTATCTTCCAAGGATTGGCGAAGCAGGTGCTCTTCGTTGAAGTGCTCAATGTTTTTGCGCATGGAGTTGACTTCCTTGTTGAGTGTTTCTATTTCGCGAGCCTGATTGCGGATGGTTGTGAGCAATGCGTTGAGCTCTTCGTTTTCAATGGAGAGCGGATACTGCTCTTCAACGCGCACGATGAAGTCGGCCAGTACGTTCATGTAGTTTGTGAATGCCTGGAACGGGGTTTCATATGGGCTGAAGTGTGAGTGTACGGCACCATCGGCAAAATGTTTTGTGGCCATGTAGAACAGGTGATCCGATGCCTGAAGGTAGTACCAGTCTTGTTTCAGACGGCGGTCGTCGCAGAGGCGTACACGTTCGGCTACTGAATACAGTTTGTTGAACGCTTCGTTCTGCAACTTGTTGCCGAGCCATGCAGATGTGTCGCGAGCTTCATCGGCCCAAGAGATGGGGTGAAGTATGGAGAGTTCACCTACCGGTTTGAGTTTGGCAATGGCATCGGACGGTGTGAAGAATTCAATGCCACGTTCGCGAGCAAAGTTGGGCAGAGCTTCAAGGAACTGGAATATGCCTGTGTCTCTGGGCTGCATCTCTCCAAAGGTTTCCAGATTCATGAAGAGGTTGATGATCTGCTCTTCCTGAGGGGTTGATGCGATCCAGTCAATGTATTTGTCGGCGGTGAGAGGATATGCGTCCCATTCGTGGTTGGAGAAACGGAACGAAATGTCATCGCTGAGTTTTGCGTTTTTGAGCAGGAGTTTGAGTTTAGGCGCACTTGCGGCACTGTACACGTAGTTTGGCGATTTCCAGCCGAGGATGTGTTTTGCGCCTTCGGTGATACAGCCTTTGTAGCCCATGGCGAGAATCTGCGGGGCAAGTTCGTCGCAGTAAATCAACTCTGTGTTACGTAGCACTTTGGGACGCTGACCAAACAGTTCGTGGATTTTTTCGTCGTGAACTTTCACCTGATTGGCGAACTCGTCGGGGTCAATGAGCGAGGACAAGGAGTGGGCGTATGTTTCGGCCAGGAACTCCACGCGTCCGGTATCGGCGAGTTTTTTGAGCAGGTCAATGAATTCGGGTACGTATTGCTCAAACTGTTCCAATGCGGTGCCGGTGACAGAAAGCGCGCAGCGGAATCCGGGGTAGCGGTCAAGCATGCGAAGCAGTGTTTCAGCTGCCGGAATGTAGCTGTGGTGGGCTATACGTGTGATTATATCATCGTTGGTGAAATCGTCGTAGTAGTAGTGGTCGTTGCCTATATCAAAGAAGCGGTATCTTTTGAGCCTGAATGGCTGATGAATTTGGAAATAAAAACAGATTGCTTTCATGATAGTTTATAATAATATAGGTGTTTCGTTAATAATGATTGTTTGTGGCGGTTATTGCCAATTGAGGACTTTTTTGTAAATGTCAATTACTTTGGCACCTGCTTTGTCCCATGTTATTTGGTTCACTTCGTTGAGTCCGTCTTCACGCAACTGGTTGTACATGGCCGGGTATGTGATGATTGAGTTTATGGCATCGGCCATTGCATCTATGTCCCAGTAGTCGGTCTTGATTACGTTGGTCAGGATTTCGGCGCATCCACTCTGCTTGGATATGATGGACGGTACTCCCATCTGCATGGCTTCGAGCGGAGATATTCCGAATGGCTCTGATACGGATGGCATCACATATACGTCGCTTGCTTTGAGCATTTCGTAAACTTGCTTGCCTTTTTGGAATCCGGGGAAGTGGAAGCGATCGGAGATGTCGCGTTCGGCGGCAAGAAGAATCATCTTGTCCATCATGTCGCCGGAACCGGCCATTACGAATCGTACGTTGTGGTTGTTCTTAAGCACTTTTGCTGCTGCTTCCACAAAGTATTCGGGGCCTTTTTGCATGGTGATTCGTCCAAGGAATGTCACCACTTTCTCTTTGGGTTTGGGCGGATTGACATTGAGTAGTTCCTCGCTAAGTGGTGTCACGGCGTTGTGCACGGTGGTGACTTTGGCCGGGTCTATGCCGTATTTTTCAATCACGGTGCGACGTGTGAGGTTGCTCACTGTGATGATGTGGTCGGCATGGTTCATGCCGTCTTTCTCAATACCAAACACGGTGGGGTTCACGTTGCCGCGACTGCGGTCAAAGTCTGTGGCGTGAACGTGAATCACCAAAGGTTTGCCGGTTACTTGCTTGGCATGTATGCCGGCGGGGTAGGTGAGCCAGTCGTGAGAGTGTATTATGTCAAAGTCAAGGGTGCGAGCTATCACTCCGGCGCAGATTGAGTAGTTGTTGATTTCCTCAAGCAGATTGTCGGGGTATCGTCCGGAGAACTCTATGCATCCGAGATCGTTGGTGCGCATATAGTTGAAGTCGGCATATATGTGCGAGCGCAGGTTGAAGTATAAATCGGGATTCATGTACTTGCCTATACGTTGCTCCACATATTCGCGGTTTACTTCGCGCCATGCAATGGGGATTTGCGATGCGCCTATGATGTTTGCGAAACTTTTGTCTTCATCGCCCCAGGGTTTCGGGATTACAAACGATATGTCCATATCGCCGCATTCCCACATGCCTTTTGTGAGGCCGTAGCTGGCAGTGCCAAGACCGCCGAGGATGTGCGGTGGAAATTCCCACCCAAACATTAATGCTTTCATCGTTTATGGATTGCGTAAGGGGGGTTATACATTGAATTTTTTAAGGGTGGTTATGGTGCGCAGGATTCCGGCCACGTTTGTTGCATGGCTTATGGCTCCGCGGCCGCTGAACGGTGGGTTGGCATCGTAAAGCTGGCTCAGGGCTCCTACGCAGGCTTGTGTCATTTCGTCCTCGTATCCTATGAGCATACGGTCAACATAGCTTACGCCGCTGAGTCCGAACACTCTCAGGTATGCATCGGCATAGAATCCGAACAACCATGGCCTTGCCGGGCCGTTGTGTAGTGCGATTTCGCGGTCTTCGGGGCTGCCGAGATAGAACGGACGGTAACCGAAGCTGTTGGGCGACAAGGTGCGGAGTCCTTTGGGTGTAAGGAGCTCGCGGGTGACCACATCAAGCACGCGCTTGCGCTGGCGACGGTCAAGCGGCGAGTAGTCAAGGCCGATGGCCACTGCCATGTTGGGACGTACTGACGGGTCGGCGTAGTTTTCGCTTACATAGTCAAACAAGTAGCCGTAGTCGTTGAGGAACATATCCACGAACGCGGGCTTGAGTGTTTCTGCTATCTCTGTCCATCGTTCACGTTCGGATGTGGCGGTGAGTTCTTCGCCAAGCAGGTTGACTCCGAACATCAGGGCGTTGTACCACAATGCGTTGAATTCAACAAGATGGCCTGTGCGTGGCACCACCGGACGGCCGTTGAGCGATGCGTTCATCCACGATACAGGAGTTTCGGTGCCTATGGTATAGAGCAGGCCGTTGGACTCCATGCGCAGATTGGGGTGACGGTTGTCGGCCACATAGTTGATTATCTCTGTGATGAGGTCTTTGTAGCGTTCGCGGCAAGCGTCGGCACCGTAGGCTTTGGCATACTGTTGCAGCGCCCAGATGCACCATAGTGGGATGTCGGGCAGGTCAATTCCGAGTATGCGACGGTCGGGCTCGCCTGTGGCCATGAAGTGCTGCAATGCTTTGGCTGCAGTTTGCATTATGGCTTCGTAGTCGGCACGATGGTCAATGCTTATGGTGTTGCCGGGCAGAGCCATGAAGGTGTTTCGTGCCAGGATTTTGCCCCAAGGGTAGCCGGAGAGCATGTACATTCCGTCGTCTTCTCTGAGGTAGAATTGCTTGGCACAGTTCTTAAGACAGTTGAAGAAGCTGCTGCGCGGTGTGCGCGAGGCAATCTCTTGTGTCCATATCTTGGCCATTGAGCGCGGCTGCATTTCGCTGACACCAGCTGAGAATATTATGGATTCGCCTTTTTTTATGGGGATTTCAAAGTAACCGGGTACCCAGAGATCTTCAGTGTAAGGCACGCCGCGCTCCATGTCTTTGAGGTATTCAAAACCGTTGTACCAGTTGGGTTCATAGTGCCATTCCGGTTTGCGGCTGAATTGCATATATAGCCGGGGGTAATTCGGATACAGGCATGTGGATATGCCATTGTTGCACGGGGTGCATTCGGAATTAAGAGCGTCGTTGGCCACACACAGCTGGTTGACTTCGCGGAATGCGAGTGTGGGTCGGAAACGCAAGGTGGTGGCCGAGTGTGCTTCTACAAGTGTGTAGCGGATGAGGATACGATTCTCGTGTGCAATGAACATTTTTTCTTTGGTGAGAATCACGCCACCAACGCGATATGTGGTGCGAGGCACGCTTTCGCAGTCAAATTCACGGATGTATTTGTGTCCGTTGGGGCTGTACACGCCACCACGGTAACGGTGAAGTCCGAGATTGAAAGCAGCTCCGTGTTGTATCACTGTTTCATCAAGTGATGAAAGCAGTACATGCCACGAATTGTCCATTTCCGGCATCGGTATCACCAGGAGTCCGTGCTGCTTGCGTGTGTTGCAGTCCACCACGGAAGTGCAATGATAAGCGCCTGCCTGATTGGTTCGGAGCATTTCTTTCATAAGAGATTGCTCTAAGTTGATCATCAGGTTCTTATCGAATTTCAGATAACTCATGATTGATATTTAAATGTTGGTTATTCAGAGGGTATTATGTCTTGCAGGTAAGAGTGCAAGAGGTTTGATACGCGAATTTACGTAGTTTTTTGCAACTGTACAATAGAAATTGTTAAATAAAAATAAAACTGTTGTACAGCATGTTTGAATGACGGTAAAAAAGAAGAGGCCGAAGCGTGTTTTTGCTTCGGCCTCTTATGAGGTCCACATCAAAGGATGCGATGAAACTCCGGAAGACAGGATTTGAGTGCTCGCCAACCTTTGTAATCCACCCGGGCTTAAAAAGCCTCCCTTATGGGATGGGGCCCGCCATCAGTGGGCTAAGCTTGTCTCGGCATTTCGATTGTAATTGATGAGTTTCCCAATCTACTTTGATGTGGTAGAAGTTATGTCAATGTTCTGTGGCTATTGTTTGGTTGCCGTTTGATTTTATAACGCAAAGATAAACGGTTAGGTTCGGTTTTGCAAATCTTTTCGGGAAAAAAGTGTGGCTATGTAAAAAAATAATCTTAACGCTGTGGTGGTGTATGGTGGTTAAGTGTTGTGATGCAGATGAGTTGTGGCGTTGGTTTGTGACGGTTGTGGATGATTGGTGTGTTTTTTTATGAAAAAAAATTAAGGGGTGGGTGTAACTTTTGGCGTTGTTGTTCCGTCATATATGTAAACGCGTTTTTAGGGCCGCTCATCACACGGCAGACGCGAGTGTAAATTATGGCAAATATTATTAAACTACAAGATGTAAACAAAACCTATTTTGGTGCGGTGCCTCTGCATGTGCTCAAGGATGTGAATCTGGAGATAGAGCGCGGGGAGCTGGTGTCAATAATGGGTGCGTCCGGTTCGGGCAAGTCTACGCTCCTTAATATATTGGGTATTCTGGATAATTATGATTCCGGCTCATATATACTCGATGGGGTGTTGATAAAGAATCTTAGTGAAAATCGCGGAGCTGAGTTGCGAAACCGTATGATAGGTTTCGTGTTTCAGTCGTTCAATCTCATTAATTATAAGAATGCGGTGGAGAATGTGGCGTTGCCTTTGTTTTATCAAGGTGTGGGACGCAAGAAACGCAATCTTATGGCGATGGAGCAACTTGAACGAATGGGGCTGGCCGACAGGGCACACCATTTGCCTTCGGAGATGTCGGGCGGTCAGAAACAGCGTGTGGCAATAGCCCGCGCTTTGATTACCAATCCGTCCATAATATTGGCCGACGAGCCGACAGGTGCTCTGGATTCCCGCACATCAAAGGATGTGATGGAGGTGTTTCGTCAGCTGAATGCCGATGGTATGACTGTGGTGATTGTGACTCATGATCCAGGTGTGGGGGAGCAGACCAACAGAATTATAAGAATTTCCGACGGCATGATTGTGTAGGGTATGTGGGAGCTTATAAATGAAATAGCACAGACGCTTAAGCACAATAAGCTGCGCACTTCGCTCACGGGTTTTGCCGTGGCATGGGGCATATTCATGCTGATAGTGTTGCTTGGCATGAGCCGTGGTGTGATGAATTCGTTTAACGCCAATGTTGACCCCGAACGCTCCAATTCCATGAGTCTGTGGGGCGGAATGACCTCCAAGCCTTACAAGGGGTACAAGGAGTGGCGCTGGATTCGTCTGAAAGGGTCGGATATGGCACCTATCAAGCAATATAATTCGGAGCATGTGGCGGGTGTGAGCGCAAATGCGAGCCTGGACAGTGCAAAGGTGTCCACGGCCAAGGATTATCTGACCGATGGTGTGAGTGGTGTGTATCCTGCCGCTAAGTCGCGCTATCGTATCAAAATGTCTCATGGACGGTTTGTGAATGATCGTGACTTGGAGCTGACACGCAAGGTGATGGTGCTTCATGCCGACAATGCGTCGCTTCTGTTTGGCAGTCCGGATGCCGCTGTGGGCAAACGTGTGGATGCCATGGGGCTTTCGTGGCTTGTGGTGGGTGTATATACTCACGATTGGGAAAAAGGTTGTTATGTGCCGTTTACCACGGCTATGAATCTCAATGGATTCACTGATTATGTGGATGAGATAGTGGTACAAGCCAAAGGACTTGAAACATCGGAGGATGGAAAAAATCTTGAGGACGGAATCAGGGCTACTATGGCTCGCACAAGGGAATTTGATGTGGAGGACCGTGGAGCGGTGCATATATGGAACCGCTTTGAGGGGTATCTCCAGGAGAAATCGGCCATGAACATTCTTAACCTCGCTGTTTGGCTCATAGGTATATTCACTTTGCTTAGCGGTATAGTGGGTGTGAGCAATATTATGTTTGTGTCGGTGCGAGAGCGCACGCATGAGATAGGCATACGCCGAGCCATTGGCGCCAAGCCGCGTATAATATTGACTCAGATAGTGATGGAGAGTGTGGCTGTGACCACTTTGTTTGGCTATGTGGGTGTGTTTCTTGGCATGGTGGTGATGCAGGTAATTGACAGCCTGTTTGGCAACACAGATTTTCTTAAAAATCCTACGGTGGATTTATATATGGCTTTGGAGGTTACATTGGTGCTTATAGTGGCCGGTGCTTTTGCCGGATTGTTCCCTGCTATCAAGGCTACCAAAGTGAAACCGGTAGAGGCGCTTAGAGATGAATAGTTATGAAAAATCCGATATTTGACATAGACAACTGGCGCGAAATAGGCGCAACGCTGGCGCGAAACAGAACGCGTACGTTTCTCACGGCTTTCGGCATATTCTGGGGCACTGCCATGCTGGCAATGCTTCTCGGCGGAGCCGGAGGACTGGAAGGTATGCTCAAACGTAACTTTCAGGGTTTCTCAACCAATATGGCTTTTGTGGGCTCGGATCGCACTTCTTTGAGCTACAAGGGGTTCAATAAGGGTATGTCATGGGAAATCACAGATCGCGATATAGAGGATATACGCCGTATCACTCCGCATATAGATGCGTTTTCGCGCCTTACTCATGCCGGTGTGACTGTGGTGAACGGTTCTCAATCCAAGTCGTGCGGCTCCATGGGTGTGGAAGCTGATTTCTCAAAGATTCAGATTCCAGTGATATACTCAGGTCGTTTTATAAACAGTAGCGATGAGAAACACAGCCTGAAGGTGGCTGTGCTTGGAAAGAATGTGGCTGGAGAATTGTTCGGAGCCACATCGCCTGTTGGGAAAAGTGTGAATGTCAATGGTATTTATTTTACGGTGATAGGCGTGGCCGGACAAAAAGGAGAGGCTTCAGTGGGAGGAAAGATAGATGATTCGGTGATTATGCCGTTTTCAACGCTCCGACGTGCATTTTATCCGGGTACCAATGTGGGGTTCTTTGTGTTCAACGCCGCCCAAGGACATACGCCCACAGAATTGAAGCCGTATCTTGACCGTGTGTTCAAGGCCAACCATCCGATCAATCCCAAGGATGATAATTACATGTGGTTCGGGGATGTGTCGGAGCAGTTCAAAATGGTGGACAATCTGTTTCTTGGAGTAAGTGTGCTGGCTTTCTTTGTGGGCTTCGGCACTTTGCTGGCCGGTATAATCGGTGTGGGCAATATAATGTGGATAATAGTGAAAGAGCGCACTCAAGAGATAGGTATACGCCGTGCCATAGGTGCCAAGCCGCGTGATATTATAATGCAGATACTGTCGGAGGGTATGGTGCTGACAGCCGTAGCCGGTACTGCCGGCATATCGTTTGCCACACTGGTGCTCTACATTGTGGATATGGCTACGGCTGATCCGGTGCTCGGAAGTGCTCATTTCGAGTTGTCGTTCTCCATGGCCATAGGTATCATGGTGGTGTTCCTGGTGCTTGGTACCGCAGCGGGACTCATACCGTCAATCAAGGCTATGCGCATAAAACCGGTAGAGGCTATAAATGAAAAATAAAAAACAAATATAACGATGAAAAAGATTTTCAAAATTACGCTATGGGTGTTGGTTGCCCTGTTGTTCGTTGGAACATTCGTGTTCCTGTATCTCAATTCTCGGCCCAAGGAGGAGAAATATGCTATTGTACAGCCTCAGATAGATTCAGTGGAGCGATCTACTGTGTTGACCGGCAAGATAGAACCTCGCGATGAGATTCAAATCAAACCTCAGATTTCGGGTATTATTACTGAAATATGTGTAGATCCGGGCGATATGGTGAAGGAGGGTGATATTATTGCCAAAATCAAGGTTATTCCCGAGGCTTCACAGCTGTCAAGCGCCGAGGGCCGCGTGAACACCGCTGTGATCAATCTTGAAGATGCCCGCCTCAAACATGAGCGCAACACTAAACTGTATGAAAAGAAGGTGATAAGCCGTGAAGAGTATGAGGGCACAAAGACAGCATACGATAATGCCCAGGCTGAGCTTGCCTCTGCTCGTGATGCTGTGAATATTGTGCGTCAGGGTGTGAGCCGTTACAATGCCGATGAGAGCAATACTATGGTGCGTGCCACGATTACGGGGCTGGTGCTGGATGTGCCTGTAAAGGTGGGTACATCGGTGATTCAGGCCAACACATTCAATGACGGTACGACTGTGGCCACCATTGCGGATATGAACAATCTTATATTCAAAGGAAATGTAGATGAAACAGAGGTGGGACAGCTGGCTGTGGGTATGCCTATGACAATAACCATAGGTGCTTTGCCGGAGGTGTCGCCGAGTGCGGTGCTGGAATATATAGCTCCGAAGGGTACTGACAGTGGAGGTGCCAACACTTTTGAAATCAAGGCTGCTCTCACTGTGCCCGAAGGTGCTAATCTCCGTGCCGGATACAGTGCCAATGCTGCTGTGATATTGAGCAAGGCGTCCAATGTGCTTACGGTGCCGGAAGGTGTGGTGGAATTTTCGGGCGACAGCACTTATGTGTATGTGCTTACCGACAGTTTGCCACAGCAAAAATTTGAGCGTAGAGCCATAACCACAGGTGTGAGCAACGGTATCAATATTGAGGTTAAAAAAGGTATAGACAAATCAGTTGGCCTTCGTGGTGACAAAATTCAGTAATAGAGATGGGTAAGTTCAATAATATATTGGCGGTGTTGGCTTTGTCGGGTGTGAGCGTTGCTCAGGCCGCCGAGCCATGGAGCCTTGACAGCTGTATCAACTACGCTATAGAACACAATATTAATGTTAAATCGCGAGCATTGGAGGTGACTTCAGGAGAGCTTGGTGTGACGGAGGCTAAGGACGGTTTTCTGCCCACAGTGCAGGCTGGAGCCAACCAGTCGTTTGATTTCGGGCGCGGATTGACCTCAAACAACACTTACGCCGATCGCAATACCTCCAGTTTCGGGTGGAATGTGGGATTGTCGCTGCCATTGTTTCAAGGGTTGCAGAATGTGCGCCGCTTGGCATACAGCAAAGCTAATCTCAAGGCTCTTGTGGAGCAGAGCGAGGCTGCCAAGGATGATGTGACACTTAATGTGATTTCGCAATATCTGCAGGTGCTCTATACGGGAGAGCTTCATCAGGTGGCTTTGGAGCAACAGCATATTTCCGAGGTGGAATACGACCGCCGCAAGGTGCTTCTGGAGGCAGGTAAGATAGCAGAGTTGGACTTGACTCAGGCGGAGTCGCAACTTGCGCAGGACAAGGTTACAGCTATAACCACAGCCAATGACCATACGCTTGCGTTGGTGGATTTGGCACAGTTGCTGGAGCTTCCCACTGTTGATGGATTTGAAATCCAGCCGTTGGCTGATGAGCAGCTTGGGTTGCTGAGTGCGGATGATGTGTATCGTCAGGCGTTGCAATCAAACCACTCCATACTTGCCGCGCGACTTAGTGAGCAGGCGGCTGACAAGAATATACTGTTGGCCAAAAGTGGCTGGCTTCCCACATTGTCGTTTTCTGCCGGGATAGGTAGCAGCTATTATCATTTGTCGGGATACGAGAATGCTCCTTTTCACCGCCAGATGCGCGACAACTTCTCAAAGTCAATAGGATTGTCGCTCAGTATACCTATTTTTGATCGGTTCTCCACCCGCAATTCAGTGCGCCGTGCCAAGATTCAGAGGCTTAACGCGCAACTTCAACGCGAGAATATGGAACTGACAATGTATAAGACCATACAGCAGGCTTATTATCAGGCTTTGGCGGCAGAAAAAAGGTTGTCGGCATCAGAAACGGCCTGTGCGGCAACAAAATCGGCTCTTGATGCCATGCAGGAGAAGTATAATTATGGCAAGGCTAACGCCACTGAGTTTGAGCAGGCCAAGACTGACTATATCCGCACGTGTTCCGAGGCTTTGCAGGCCAAGTATGAGCATATGCTGAGGTTGCGCATATTGCATTTCTATGCCCGCAGGTAGATTGAATAAAAATCAAATAAATGTTTTTTTCTTGCTTCTCGCATCAAAAATCATTAACTTTGTGGCGTTGAAAATAGGTAGAAGTACACAACGCCAGATATGATAAAAGACGCACTTGAAAAGGTGATTAGTGAGGATTTGTCGGAAATGTGGAGCGTGCTCACTCCTGAGGAGAAACGCAAGATCACTGACAATTTCACGATTCATCATTTCAAAAAAAATCAGATAATATACGCTGAACGCGAAGATCCTGAATACCTTTGGTGTCTGCTCAAGGGAAAAGCCAAGTTGTGCAAGGACGGAGTAGGAGGACGCCAACAGATACTGCGCTTGATTCGTCCGGTGCAGTATTTCGGTTACAGGGCATACTTTGCGCAGGAACCGTATGTGTCAACAGCCATGGCCATGGAGGCATCTGTGCTTGGTTCAATACCTATGAAGGTGGTGGAAGAACTTATTAATGAGAACAGGCAGGTGGCGTGGTTTTTTATCCATGAGTTGAGTCATAATCTTGGTAGTTCGGACACTCGTATTGTGAATCTCACCCAAAAGCATATACGTGGTCGTTTGGCCGAGGCGTTGATAGTGCTCAGTGAGCATTACGGATTTGAAGAGGATGGTGTTACGATTCGTGTGTATATGGCGCGTGAGGACTTGGCCAATCTGTCAAATATGACTACTGCCAATGCCATTCGCACTCTTACCGCTTTTGTCAGCGAAAAGTTGATATTGGTGGATGGCCGTCAGATTAAGATTATCAATGAATCACAGTTGCGCAAGGTAAGCAAATTTGGCTGATATATAAAAGTGCAGTGGCAAAATATATAAATGTGCTTTCTGAATTCTAATTCTGTGTTAGAAAGTTCTTTTAGATAATTATTTCGGCAGTATCGGTTTGGCCCATGACGGAAGATCTTGTATATAAAGTTTTGCTAATTCACCATTGTTTAGGCGGAATAGAATTTTAGCATTTGAATCTTCTTCGGAATTGTCATAAACGTAGAGACGGTCAACAAATTTAGCCAAAGCAACACAATTTCCAATAGATTTATTATATCGAGATATGATTTTAGGTATGGGCACATCGTGCCCACCATTAATAACTCGTTTAGCAACACGCTTGGCGTTGATAGTGGGGGATTCTGTTGAAACGAAGAAAAGACGAATGAAAAAACCAGCAGCTTTGGCTCGTAAAATATAATCTACTTTGTCGGATGCAGACATTACGGTTTCAAATATGTGGCTTTTTTTTTCAGTAAGGCATCTTTCTCGCCAATTGTTACAATAGTTTGCCGCTTGGAGTATAGCGTCACGATTATTCCAGTCGCCAAATATATTGTGGGCAACATTGTCGGGATTTATGTACTCGGAGTCCTCTAACCATTCATGGTTTATAATTTTTGAGGTTATTGATGTCTTGCCTGATCCGTTAGGTCCGGCAATAACAATCAGTACAGGACGATGCTCACTTGCTGACATTGCGAAGTTTGTTGAGGGTTTCGTTTACTTTTATATGAGCATTTTTGACGGCAATATCAATTCCGGCGGCAACTCGTTCGGCCACTATTCGGGAATTCTCTTGGGCTTCTTCTGCTAC
>CAMWXV010000010.1 GCA_947178305.1 uncultured Porphyromonadaceae bacterium
TTTTGCAGCTGGACACCCCACCCGAAAAACGTAACAACGAGGGGCTTTATAAAGTTTTTGCCGAGAACTTCCCAATTGCGGATACACGCAACAATTTTGTACTTGAATTTCTCGACTATTATATTGATCCGCCCAAATACACTATTGAAGAGTGTCTTGAGCGCGGTCTCACTTACAGTGTGCCTTTGAAGGCAAAGCTCAAGCTGTATTGCACAGACCCCGACCATGAGGACTTTGCAACCGTGATACAGGATGTTTATCTCGGTGCGATTCCCTATATGACAGACAAGGGCACTTTTATTATCAATGGTGCCGAGCGTGTGGTTGTGTCCCAGCTTCATCGCTCTCCCGGTGTGTTCTTTGGTCAGAGCACCCATGCCAACGGTACCAAACTCTACAGCGCGCGTATCATTCCGTTCCGTGGTTCGTGGATTGAGTTTGCAACCGACATCAACAGTGTGATGTATGCCTACATCGACCGTAAAAAGAAATTGCCTGTGACCGCATTGTTGCGTGCCATAGGTCTGGAATCCGATAAGGACATTCTGGATATTTTCGGTATCGCTGAAGAACTCAAGGTTAACAAAACAAATCTTAAAAAAGCCAAGGGTCGTGTACTTGCAGCAAGCATCTCGCGTACCTGGATTGAGGATTTCGTAGACTCTGACACCGGTGAGGTAACTTCTACCGAGCGTAGCCAGGTGGTTGTGGAGCGCGAAACTGAAATCACTGATGATAACATAGACTTGATTTTGGAGTCCGGTGTGCAGACAATCATGCTTCATAAGGAGGATGGTTCGGCCAACGACTACAAGATTATTTTTGAGACTCTGTCAAAAGATACCACTAACTCCGAGTTAGAGGCTATCAACTATATATACCGTCAATTGCGCAACGCAGAGCCACCGGATGATGCAAGCGCTCGTGAGGTAATTACCAATCTGTTCTTCTCTGAGAAGCGTTATGATCTTGGGGAGGTTGGTCGTTATCGTATCAACAAGAAGCTCAACCTTGACACTCCTATGGATGTGAAGGTTCTCACAAAGGAAGATATTATCGCCATTATCAAATATCTGATAGAGCTTATAAACTCTAAGACTGATGTGGACGATATTGACCATTTGAGCAACCGTCGTGTGCGTACAGTGGGCGAGCAGCTCTACAACCAGTTCAACATTGGTTTGGCACGTATGTCTCGCACTATCCGCGAGCGCATGAATGTGCGCGACAATGAGGTGTTCACTCCTATTGATTTGATCAATGCCAAGACCATTTCATCTGTGATCAACACCTTCTTCGGCACCAATGCTTTGTCGCAGTTCATGGACCAGACCAATCCTCTGGCTGAGATTACCCACAAGCGCCGTATGAGTGCTCTTGGTCCCGGTGGTCTTACTCGTGAGCGTGCGGGTTTTGAGGTGCGAGACGTACACTATACACACTATGGTCGTCTTTGTCCTATCGAGACTCCTGAAGGTCCTAACATCGGTCTTATATCTTCGCTCTGCGTATATGCAAAGATCAATAATCTTGGATTTATTGAAACTCCGTACCGCGAGGTTAAGGATGCCAAGGTAAATCTGAGCAATGATGAAGTGGTTTATCTTACTGCTGAAATTGAAGAAGGTAAGGTGATAGCTCAAGGTAATGCGCCGCTTAATGCTGACGGTTCGTTCCAGCGCGATAAGGTCAAGGCTCGTTTGGATGCCGACTTCCCCATTGTGCCACCGGAACAAGTGGAACTTATGGATGTGGCGCCCACTCAGATTGCATCTATCGCTGCATCGCTCATTCCATTCCTTGAGCATGATGACGCTAACCGTGCTCTCATGGGATCTAACATGATGCGTCAGGCTGTGCCATTGTTGCGCAGCGAAAGTCCTATTGTAGGTACCGGTATTGAAGGACAGCTTATCCGCGACTCCCGCACTCAGATAGCTGCTGAAGGCGAAGGTGTGATTGAATATGTGGACGCACGTGTGATCCGTATCCGTTACGACCGCACCGAGGACGAAGAGTTTGTGGCATTTGAGTCGGCAGTGAAAGAGTATCCGATGCCCAAGTTCCGTCGTACCAACCAGAACACCACTATTGACTTGCGACCTATCTGTGTCAAGGGTCAGCGTGTATCCAAAGGAACTATCCTTACCGAAGGTTACTCCACAGAGAAAGGTGAACTCGCTTTGGGTAGAAACCTCAAAGTTGCGTTCATGCCTTGGAAAGGATATAACTATGAGGATGCGATTGTGCTCAATGAGCGTATGGTACGTGAGGACATTCTTACATCCGTACACGTTGACGAGTACTCGCTTGAAGTGCGCGAAACCAAACGTGGTATGGAAGAGCTTACTTCCGACATTCCCAATGTGAGCGAGGATGCCACAAAGGATCTTGACGAGCGCGGTATAATCCGTGTAGGTGCGCATGTAGTGCCCGGAGACATCATGATTGGTAAGATCACTCCTAAGGGCGAAAGCGATCCTACTCCTGAAGAAAAATTGCTTCGTGCCATCTTCGGTGACAAAGCCGGTGACGTGAAGGATGCCTCTCTTAAGGCTACTCCGTCGTTGAAGGGTGTGGTTATAGGCACCAATCTCTTCAGCCGTGCCAATAAGAGTGTCAAGAAGAGCAAGAGTCTTGCCGCACAGCTTGCCAAGCTTGACGAGGATTATGAAGAACGCTTGAATGCTCTCAAGGATGTGCTTGTGAGCAAGCTCATGACTCTTACCAACGGTAAGACATCGCAGGGCGTGAAAGATTTCCTTGGTTCTGACATCGTGCCCAAGGGTGCCAAGTTCTCGGCAAGCGTGCTCCGCGAAATTAACTACGACACTATCAATTTGAGCAAATGGACAACAGATGCTCACAAGAATGATATGATTCGTGCCACCATTGTCAATTATCTGCGTAAATACAAGGAAATTGACGCTGAGTTGCGCCGTAAGAAATTTGACTTGTCCATTGGTGATGATCTGCCTTCCGGCATCATGCATTTGGCCAAAGTTTATGTGGCCAAGAAGCGTAAGATCTCAGTTGGTGACAAAATGGCGGGTCGTCACGGTAACAAGGGTATCGTGAGTCGCATAGTTCGTCAGGAAGATATGCCGTTCCTTGCCGATGGTACTCCTGTTGACATTGTGCTTAACCCGTTGGGTGTGCCTTCTCGTATGAACCTTGGTCAGATTTTTGAAACTGTACTTGGTTGGGCCGGTCGTGAATTGGGCGAAAAATTTGCCACTCCGATTTTTGACGGTGCCACCCTTGATGACCTTAACGCATGGACCGACAAGGCCGGCCTGCCACGCTATGGTAAGACTTATCTTTATGATGGTGGTACCGGTGAGCGTTTTGACCAGCCTGCAACTGTGGGTGTGATTTACATGCTCAAACTGGGTCACATGGTTGAAGACAAGATGCACGCGCGCTCCATCGGTCCGTACTCTCTCATCACTCAGCAGCCTCTTGGAGGTAAAGCCCAGTTTGGTGGACAGCGTTTCGGAGAGATGGAAGTATGGGCGCTGGAAGCATTTGGCGCAGCACACATACTTCAAGAGATTCTTACCATCAAGAGTGACGATGTTACCGGCCGTAGCAAAGCCTATGAGGCTATTGTGAAAGGCGATGCTATGCCGCAGCCCGGCATTCCTGAATCGCTCAATGTGCTTTTGCATGAGCTTCGCGGTTTGGGTCTGAGCATTTCTTTGGAGCAGTAATACAATATCATTCAAGTCTATTACACAACGTAATTCAAAATATGGCTTTAAGAAAAAACAATAATATAAAAACCGGTTTTTCAAAAATCTCCATAGGGCTTGCTTCGCCCGAGGAGATTCTTGAAAAGTCGAGCGGTGAGGTGCTCAAGCCCGAAACCATCAACTACCGCACATACAAGCCCGAACGTGACGGACTGTTCTGCGAGCGCATTTTCGGTCCTGTCAAGGACTACGAGTGCCATTGCGGAAAGTATAAGCGTATCCGTTATAAGGGTATCGTGTGTGATCGTTGCGGTGTGGAAGTGACCGAAAAGAAAGTGCGTCGTGAGCGCATGGGTCACATCAAGCTGGTGGTGCCTGTGGCTCATATCTGGTATTTCCGCTCGCTTCCCAACAAAATCGGTTATTTGCTGGGACTTGCTTCCAAAAAGCTTGACGCAGTTATCTACTACGAGCGTTATGTAGTGATTCAGCCCGGTGTGGCAGAAGATGTGGAGAAACTTGATCTTCTCAGCGAAGAAGAATACTTCAACATCCTTGATAATCTGCCCAAGGATAATCAGTATCTTGACGATAGTGACCCCAATAAGTTTATCGCCAAGATGGGTGCAGAGGCTATCTTTGATCTGCTCAAAGATCTTGACCTTGACGCCTTGGCCGACAGCCTTCGTGCTCAGGCCGATCGTGACGGTTCGCAGCAGCGTAAAACAGAGGCTCTCAAGCGCCTTCAGGTTGTTGAGTCGTTCCGTGCAAGCCGTGGTCGCAACAAACCTGAATGGATGGTGCTTCAGGCGGTGCCTGTGATTCCGCCAGAATTACGTCCTCTCGTGCCTCTGGATGGTGGTCGTTTTGCAACATCCGACCTCAACGATCTCTACCGTCGTGTGATTATCCGTAACAACCGTCTCAAACGCCTTATAGAAATCAAGGCTCCCGAAGTGATTTTGCGCAATGAAAAGCGTATGCTTCAAGAGGCTGTGGATTCGCTCCTTGACAACTCACGCAAATCCAGCGCAGTGAAAACAGAGGCAAACCGTCCTCTGAAATCACTTTCCGATTCTCTGAAAGGTAAGCAAGGCCGATTCCGTCAGAACCTTCTCGGTAAGCGTGTGGACTATTCCGCTCGTTCGGTTATCGTTGTAGGCCCGGAACTCAAAATGCATGAGTGCGGATTGCCTAAAAACATGGCTGCTGAGCTTTACAAGCCTTTTGTTATCCGTAAGCTCATAGAGCGTGGCATTGTGAAGACAGTGAAGAGCGCCAAAAAGATTGTGGATCGCAAGGAACCTGTGGTTTGGGACATTTTGGAACACGTAATGAAAGGACATCCCGTGCTTCTTAACCGTGCTCCGACTCTGCACCGTCTCGGTATTCAGGCTTTCCAGCCCAAAATGATTGAGGGTAAGGCTATTCAGTTGCATCCGTTGGCTTGTACCGCGTTCAACGCTGACTTTGACGGTGACCAGATGGCTGTGCATTTGCCTCTTGGCAACGAAGCTGTGCTTGAAGCTCAGATGCTGATGCTTGGCGCGCACAATATATTGAACCCTGCCAACGGTGCTCCTATCACCGTGCCTTCTCAGGACATGGTGCTTGGTTTGTATTATATAACTAAATTACGTTCCGGTGACAAGGGCGAAGGATTGAAGTTCTATGGCCCTGAAGAAGCCGAAATTGCATACAACGAAGGTCGCGTTACCCTTCACGCTCCTGTGAGCGTGGTGGTAGAGGATGTGGATGCCGATGGCAATCCCATCACCCATTTGGTAGAGAATACCTCGGTGGGTCGTGTGCTCGTGAACCGCTATGTGCCCAAAGAGATTGGCTATGTCAATGAAATTCTGTCTAAGAAATCATTGCGCACCATCATCTCCAAGGTAATCAAGAAATGCGGTATACCTCGTTCTGCTCAGTTCCTTGACGACATCAAGAACCTGGGTTATTATATGGCATTCCGTGGAGGTCTGTCGTTCAACCTTGGCGACGTGCTCATTCCGGCTGAAAAAGCCGAGTATGTGCGTGAAGGTGAAGAGCAGGTACAAGAAGTGATGAACAACTATGCTATGGGTTTCATCACCAACACCGAACGCTACAACCAGATTATTGATATTTGGACACACGTAAACGCCCGTCTTGCCGATACCCTCATGAAGCAGATTTCAGCCGACCAAAAAGGCTTCAATCCTGTTTACATGATGCTTGATTCCGGAGCCCGTGGTAGTAAGGACCAGATTCGTCAGCTTTCCGGTATGCGTGGTCTTATGGCCAAGCCACAGAAGAGCGGTGCCGAGGGTGGACAGATTATTGAAAACCCCATCTTGGCAAACTTTAAGGAAGGTCTGTCAGTGCTTGAGTACTTTATCTCAACCCACGGTGCTCGTAAAGGTCTTGCGGATACAGCGCTTAAAACCGCTGACGCGGGTTATCTTACCCGCCGTCTTGTCGATGTGGCTCACGATGTGATTATTCACGAAGAAGACTGTGGCACATTGCGTGGTCTTGTATGCAAGGAAATCAAGAAAAACGACGAAGTTGTTGTTTCTCTCGGTGAGCGCATTCTTGGTCGCGTATCAGTTCACGACATCATAGACCCTGTGAGCGGCGAGATTATAGTTGCAGCCGGAGAGGAAATCAACGATGCAGCTGCCGATCGCATTGACAATTCTCCGATTGAGTCAGTAGAAATACGTTCTGTGCTCACTTGCGAATCCAAGAAAGGCGTTTGTGCCAAATGTTACGGCCGCAACCTTGCCAACAACCGTTTGGTTCAGAAAGGTGAAGCCGTGGGCGTTATCGCAGCGCAATCTATCGGTGAGCCGGGTACCCAGCTTACACTGCGTACATTCCACGTCGGTGGTGTGGCCAGCAATATTGCAGCTGTCAACTCTGTGACTTCACGTTACGAAGGTACATTGGAAATTGATGAGCTTCGCACCGTGACCACTGAAGAAGTGGATGCAAATGGTCGTCCTGTAGAAGTGGTTATTGGTCGTATGGCCGAGCTTCGCATCATTGACCCGCATACCAAGATGATGCTTACCAATGCTCCCATCCCTTACGGTTCGAAATTGTATTTCGGCAACGGTGACAGCGTCAAGAAAGGCGACCTCATTTGCGAATGGGATCCGTTCAATGCTGTAATTGTAAGTGAGGTGAAAGGTATCGTCAAATACCAAAACTTTGTGGAGGGTGTGACATTCCGTGTGGATGCCGACGAGCAGACAGGCTTGCGTGAAATGGTGGTTATTGAGTCACGTGACCGTGCACTTGTGCCCGAAGCAGCCATCTACGATGCAAACGGTCAATTGCTGAAAACCTACTCGTTGCCTATGGGTGCGCACCTGATGTTGGAAGACGGAGCAGCAGTCAAGGCCGGTGAGATATTTGTGAAGATACCGCGTGCATCATCCGGCGGTGCCGGTGACATCACCGGTGGTCTGCCTCGTGTAACCGAGTTGTTTGAAGCACGTAACCCGTCCAATCCTGCTATCGTGGCCGAGATTGACGGCGAAGTCAAGTTCGGTAATATCAAGCGTGGTAACCGTGTTATTACTGTGACATCGCGCACCGGTGAGGTCAAGAAATATCTTGTGCCGCTGGTTAAGCAGCTCATGGTTCAGGAAAACGACTATGTGCGTGCCGGAACTCCGCTGTCTGACGGAGCCATCACTCCTGCTGATATTCTTAATATCATGGGACCCACAGCCGTTCAGGAATACATAGTCAATGAGGTGCAGGATGTGTACCGTATGCAGGGCGTGAAAATCAACGACAAACACTTTGAGGTGATTGTGCGCCAGATGATGCGTAAGGTTAATATCCTTGATCCGGGTGACACTCGCTTCCTTGAGCAGCAGATTGTGGACAAGCGTGCCTTTATGGAGGAGAACGACCGCATCTGGGGCAAGAAAGTGGTTGTTGACGCAGGTGACTCGGAGAATGTGCGTGACGGACAAATTATCACAGCCCGCAAGTTGCGTGACGAGAACTCTGCCCTCAAGCGTCGTGACCTACGCACAATCACAGTGCGTGATGCATTGCCTGCCACATCAGAGCAGATTCTGCAAGGTATCACTCGTGCGGCGCTCCAGACCACCAGCTTCATATCCGCTGCATCGTTCCAGGAAACCACCAAGGTGCTCAATGAAGCCGCTATCAACGGTAAAATTGACACTCTGGAGGGTATGAAGGAGAATGTTATTTGCGGACATCTCATCCCTGCCGGTACCGGACTTCGTGAATACGAGCGTTTGGTAGTGGGCAGCAAGGACGATATCAACGGTATATTTAATGACATCAAAGAGATGGAAGCTTAATTGAGGAACTAACTTAATTTATATATCCATTCCCAAAACTCCCTGCCGGGCGGACTGTCGTGATGACGGGCCGCCCGGCCTTTTTTTATACAGATGATTCCTACGCATAGTGTTGATGGTTTTGTTCATCCGACTCTCCAACAACGCACTTTCTGTAAATGAAAAAATATTCTTAACTTTACATTATAATTCATCAAGTATTATGAACATGACAGCCTCAATATATCCTGCAATGTGTAAAGTGCAAACAGTGTGCTCAAAAGCGGTGTATGTTGCGGACTGCAAGGCCCAAAATACCCCCCCCCATTTCTGTAAGTTATTGCTATTCAGCGACTTGTTGTGTTGATGACCTACGCTCTAAAAATGTGTGGGGGCATATGTTGTGTTCGTTTGTAAGTATGTTCTCGCAATAGTATCAGGCTAATACATAGATTTTTCATTCGTACTTTATTTTAATCCCTATTATTTATAAATGTGATTTGTAATGGGTGTGTCGAGATGACACGCCCATTATTTTATTGCAGTAGAGTGGTACTGTTACACATTAGTTACCACTATGAGTTAATTAAAGTTAAAAATGGGGGGGGTATTTATGATACTTGCTAAAATTTGAAAATATTTATTTTAATTTGCACTGAAGTATCGCGTAAGAGTTCATTATAATTGCCGATCTATATCATGATGTTATGTGTTCCGTGGAATTGATAAAAAAGTTGTCTCCATGGCTGACACGGATATCCATATGTATTTGTACTGTTAGAGAGAGATTTATATCATATATTTTAACCAAAATTGAATTGTTTGCATGAAGAACATTTGTTTTCAAATGAGTCGGAAAGCTTGGCTTGCACTGATAGCAGTGTTATGTATGAGCGTGCCGGCTTTGGCGCAAAAAATCACTGTCACCGGTACAGTGCTTGACCATCAAGGCGAGCCGCTGATTGGAGCCAGTGTTGTGGCTCAAGGAGCCGATGGTGTGGGCGTGTCCACCAATATTGATGGTCATTACACACTGTCAGTGGATGCCAATGCCACGTTGGTGTTCACTTACGTTGGCTATAACCCTCTTACAGAACCGGTAAACGGGCGCACTGTTATTGATGTCACCATGACTGAAAACTCAGTGATGCTTGGAGAGGTAGTTGCCATAGGTTATGGTTCTATAAAGAAGTCTGATGCCACCGGAGCTGTGGCTATGATCAAGCCCGATGAAGTGTCGGCAGGACTTGCCACTTCGGCTCAAGACCTTCTGGTGGGTAAAAGCCCCGGTGTGGTTGTCACCTCCAATGGCGGTCAGCCACAAGGCGGAGCCGATATTATAATCCGTGGTGGAGCCTCCCTGTCCGCATCCAACGCACCTCTTATTGTGATTGACGGTGTGCCTATGGATACTCACGGCATCAGCGGTTCTTCCAACCCCTTGTCGCTCGTCAGCCCCGAGAATGTTGAAAGCATGACTATTCTTAAGGACGCATCAGCCACCGCCATATTCGGTAGCCGTGCATCCAACGGTGTGATTATCATAACTACCAAGAAAGGTAAAGCAGGTAAACCTGAAGTTTCATTTACTGCCAATGTGTATATTTCCACACCACGCAAATGGATGCCTATGATGCATGCCGATGAGTATCGCAGTTTCATATCCGACTACTACGGTGTTGGCTCTGCTCAGTATAACGCTCTTGGCAACGCTCGCACCGATTGGCAGAAAGGTGTGCTTCAGACGGCAGTAAGCTCTGATTACAACCTCAGCGTCGGTGGACAGTGGAAAGCTCTTCCCTATCGTGTGTCAGCCAGCTGGACAGGCAACAATGGTATCATCAAGAACTCATCAATGGATCGTGCCACATTCGGCTTCAATCTGTCACCCAAATTGTTTGATGACCATTTGACCATCAATGCCAACGCCCGAGGCGCTTATATCAAGAACAAGTACAATAGCGATGACGCTCTTGGCAGTGCTGTCGGTTTCAACCCCACTCTTCCTGTCTATGCCGATGGCGGTAACGTGTTCTCAAACTACACCACATATGTTGGCACAGCCACAGCCGGTCCTGATGCTTCAGGTTCTGCAATCAATACGCTCAAGGCCATCAACCCTGTGTCGCTTATCAAAGAGTGGAACAACAGTGCAGAAGTATGGCAGAGCATCGGTAATCTTCAGCTTGATCTTGCCATTCCTTACTTCCGCGACCTGCATGCCAACCTTAACCTCGGTTATGAAGTGAGCAAATCCGATGGTAGCAACTATTGGAATCCCAATTCACCTATGGCTTGGAAACTCGGATCTAACCGCATGCAGCCTAATGATCAAGGTGTGATGGAACTTAAAACCGGAGTCAAGGACGGTGTGTCAAGCTATGATCGTTATCATCAGCTCAAGGTCAACACTCTGTTGGATTTCTATCTCAACTATCGCAAGGATGTGGATGTGATACATTCAGGATTTGATGTTACTGCCGGTTATTCTTGGCAAAAATTCCGCAATCAGGGTTGGAACCTCAGTCGCAATAATGACGCAGAGGCATTCCAGGCATTCCCCACCACAAAATATCGTAATGATTTGGCATTGGTGTCATTCTTCGGTCGTTTGAACTACACATTCATGGATCGCTACTTGCTCACCGCTACTGTGCGTCGTGACGGCACATCACGTTTCTCCAAGGATCATCGTTGGGGCACATTCCCTTCAGTGGCCTTGGGATGGAAGATTCTTGACGAATCGTTCATGGAAGGAGCCCGCGGATGGATGAATACCCTTAAGATTCGTGCCGGTTACGGTGTTACCGGTCAGCAAGATCTTGGTGATGATCTGTTCCCCTATCTGCCTGCTTATACACTTGGTAATAACGGCAACTCTACACCTAACTCTACCGCTTATCCCAATATCATACCTGACGGACATGGCGGCTTTATCAATGTGATTCGTCCCAACGGTTATATGCCTGGCATCAAGTGGGAGGAAACACACACTTGGAATGCTGGTATTGACTTCGGTTTCCTCAACAACCGCATCACCGGTGCTGTTGAGTTCTACAAACGTAAAACCAAAGATCTCCTTACATGGACCACAGTGGCCGCAGGTTCAAATCTTACCAACGCTATGAACATGAATATCGGAGACCTTGAGAACATAGGTGTGGAATTCAATCTTACCACACGTCCGGTGGTCACCAAGGACTTTACATGGACATCTGAAGTGAGCGTTGGCTGGAACAAAAACAAAATCACTAAACTTACCCAAGGCGATGATCCCGACTTCTTTATCATGGCCGGAGAAGGCATCAGCGCCGGTACCGGTGGTCAGGTGCAGGCTCATACCGTGGGCAAACCTGCATATAGCTTCTATGTTTACCAGCAGGTTTATGACCAGGATGGTAATCCCATTCCCGGTCAGTTTGTGGACCGCAATGGTGACGGTGTGATCAGCGAAGCCGACAAATACTACTATCACAGCCGTGATCCTAAAGTGACTTTGACTTGGAACAACAGTTTCAATTACAAGAACTGGGACTTCGGATTCTCACTCCGCTCAAATATCGGCAACTATGTTTACAATGACTTTGAGGCAGGAAATGTGGATATATCCACTGCCACATCCTCAGTGCCTTTGAGCAACCTTATGAGCGACCGTTTCCTCTTCTCCAATATGGGCGATAAAGGTTATCTGAGCGACTACTTTGTGCGCAATGCCTCGTTTGTTCGCTGCGATAACATCACCCTTGGCTATACATTCCCCAATCTGCTCAACAACGCTTTGCGCCTGCGTCTTTATGGTGCCGTGCAGAATGCGTTTGTCATCACCAAGTACAATGGCCTTGACCCCGAAGTATTCAACGGAGTGGACAAAAATGTATATCCCCGACCCATCACAGTGTCGTTTGGCGTAGTAGCCCAGTTCTAATCCACAAAATTGTTAACAATGATATTCAAGAAATTCAAATATACAGCAATTGCCTGTGCGGCTCTCGCCATCGGTGCCACTTCATGTGTGGACGACCTCAATGTGGAGCCTAAAGACCCCAGCACAATAACTCAGCTGGAAAGTGGCGATCAATACTATCAGTTTATGGCACAGGTTTATGGTGGCCTTGTGCTAAGCGGTGTTAACGGCGAAAGTGACATAACTGTTGACGACCCCGGTGCAGGTGTTTACAGCCGTCAGCTATGGAACCTTCAGGAGCTTTGTTCCGACGAAGCCTTCATTGGCAAGAACTGGAACGATGCCGGTATTGACCAGCTTGATTACTCTACTTGGTCAAGCGACAACCATTGGCTTTATGAATCAATGAGCCGTTTTATATTCCAGATCACAATGTGCAACGAGTTCCTGCGTCAGATTGACAACGCTTCCTCGTGCCCTGTGAATCCGCTTGATGCCAATGAAATAGCTCAACTGAAAGCCGAGGCTCGTGTGCTTCGCGCGCTGAGCTACTACCATATCATGGACACATATGGCCGTGGCCCATGGGTTACAGAGAATGATGAAGTAGGTGTGGAGCCTCCCACATACACCCGCGAGCAGATGTTCCCGCTGGTTGTGGCCGATCTTCGCGATGCTATTAATAGTGTGGCTCCAGCTGCTCAGCAGGTTTATGGCCGAGTGTCGCGCGAGGCAGCCTGGATGCTTCTTGCCAAGCTTTATCTTAATGCTGAAGTGTATACCGGTACTCCCATGTGGAACGAATGCGCCAACGCTTGTCAGCAAATTCTTGCCACTATCAATCAGCTTGCTCCCGAATATAAATATCTGTTCTGTGCCAGCAACGACAAGTATGTGGGCAATGGCGAAATCATTTGGGGCATACCTCAGGACAAAACCTACACTCAGACCTACGGTGGCACTACCTATCTTAGCATGGGTGCTTACAATGCCAACCTTGATGATGCCACACAGCTTCGTCTTGGCAAGCCCGGTACCGGTTGGGGCGGTCCCCGTGTGCGTCCCGAGTTGGCCAACGCATTCTCTGCCGGCGACAAGCGTTACCTGATTTATGAGGGCACATTCACTAACGACCTCACCAATATTTCAGACTGGGCTATTGACGGTAGCGGATATATGTGTGTCAAGTATGTGTACACCACTGAAGACGATTATTATAACGCCGCCGGTATTGAAAACAGCACATTCAATAGCGCTGACTTCCCATTGTTCCGCCTTGCCGACACTTATCTGATGCTTGCCGAGTGTCAGCTCCACGGTGTGCAGTGCAACGGTCAGCAGTATCTTGACCTTGTGCGTGACCGTGCCGGCCAGCCTCATATCGAACTCACCGCCGACAATCTTCTTGACGAGCGTTTGCGTGAGCTTTATTGGGAGGGACATCGTCGCAGCGACCTTATCCGTTTTGGCAAATTCACCGGCAACAGCTACCTGTGGAGTTGGAAAGGCGGTTCGCAGCAGGGTCAAACAATTGAAGACTTCCGTAAGCTCTATTGTGTGCCCACTCAGTATGTTTCCACTCTGGGGCAGAATCCAGGTTATTAATCAGAATCTTCTCACATATATTTTAATTAGCTTATCATGAAGAAAAATATATTGATGGCAGCTCTGACCTTCATTGGTCTGGCGTTCTCGGCTTGTGAGAACAATACCGACCCCAAGGTGGAGGTGCCTCAGCAGAATCAGAATTTCCTCAACACTCCCGCTTTGGCCAATAACACTTTTGTGCTTGATCAGACCGAAGGCGTGGATTTCACTTGCTCGCAGCCCGACTTTGGAGGCGTGGCCACAATTCCCACCTATGCCGTACAGGTTTCTTTGAGCAAGGATTTCAATGGTGTGCCTTCTCAATGGCAATATACCGGTGCTGCTTCCACTCCGCAGAATTTTATTCAGCTCCCAAGCACCTATACCCGCACATCGTTCACTGTGCCGGCTCGTGAAATAGCTGATGCTATCAACGGTTGCCGTGGTTACAATGACATGAGCCAACTTTCAGAAGCCGGTTATCGTGACTATGAAGGTCCTTTATATGTGCGCCTTTATGCATATTTTGCCACTGCTGATGCCGATGTTCAGCAGAAATATGGAGTGTATTCCTCTCCTATTGAACTGAAGAGCGTTGTGGCTTATCCCACAGTGCGTCAACCGGGCTATATCTACCTTGTGGGTGCTCCCGAAGGTTGGGCGGGTCCAGAAGAGGCCAATGCTGCTCATTATGCCGATTGGATGCTTTATGAAGCTGATGATCAGATTGGATCCAATATCTATCGTGCTACATTTGATATTCCTGCCGGTCAATTCCAGTTCCGTTTCTACAAGGCTCTCAGCGGATGGGACGGAGGTGACTCCATGGGTTCTCAGGCCGATGACAATCCTGTGGACATAGAACTTAAAGACGGGGTGTATAACGGTGCCCTCTCTGTGCCCGGTAAAGGTAGCTATCAGATTCCCGGATGGGATGGCGGCAAAGTTAGCATGGTGGTTAATGTCAAAGCCAAGACCGTTGAATTCAAAAAGGTTGATTAACTCAATAAAATTCAATTCAGATAATGAAAAAATATCTCAATATAGCTCTTGCGGCCGTGCTCAGCATCAGTTTTGCCGCTTGCTCCGACGATGATCCATATTTGGGCATACCCTCGGTTAATCCTCAGGAGCCTGTAATGCCCGCCGATGGCATTACTGCTACAGATGCCGTTGCCGCCGGTGGTAGCGTGGATCTTAACGCTGCCGGTGAAAATGGTTCTGTGAAGATGCTTTCCATAACGGAGGTCAAAGATCTTCCCGCTTCTTCCGAACTGGAGGTGGTTATGAATGTGGCAGCATCTCAGGACATGTCCAATGCACAAGCATTGGACCTTACCGTGACTCCGGCCACTGACGGCACCGCTGTGTACAATGTGTATGCACCTGCTTCAGAGTGGACCGACATGTTCCGCTCTATGGTGAGCCGTGATCCTGCGCCCAAAAGCATGTGGGTCAATTATGTGGCTTATGCAGTTAGCAAAACCCAAAAAGTGCTGCTTGGTTCCATCGGTCAGGCTCAGGAGGTGGTTGTAACTCCCATTGCTCCCGACCATGTGATTGAATCCGCCTACTATGTGCATATTTCAGGTGCAAATTTCGCCGATGCACAGATTATGTCGCACGAAGGTAATGTGTACGACAATCCTGAATTTGTGGCCGTGCTCAATATTGAGGCCAATCAGCTTCCTTGCAGCTTCCAGGTGGTGCCTGAAAGTACCAAGGCTGCCGGTCAAACATGGGAGCAGAATCATGCCAGAGTATTCTACGGTCCGCAGGGTGAAAACTCTCTTGTGGCTTCCACTCCCGAGGCTGCCGCTTCAGAGTTCACTGTTACAGAGGCCGGTCGATATGAATTGCGTGTTGATATGTACAATCTTACATACAAATTGCAATTGGCTGCCGAATATCTGTATGTGCCCGGTGGTGGCAATGGTTGGAGCTTCTCCACAATGCTCGGCACAGAGAACTATATCAATTATCGCGGCTTTGCGTTCCTTGACGGTCAGTTCAAGTTTACCAATGCTCCCAACTGGGGTGCTCCCGGTAACTATGGTAACGCAGGCGATAACCAGTCGCTTCTTAACGGCTCTAACGACAACTTCAATGTGGACGGAGCTTCCGATCTCTACTATATTGATGTCAATCTTGGTTCTATGACCTATACTAAAACACCCATCACCAAGATAGCTATAATCGGAGATGTAGCCGGTATCAGCTGGGATCATGGTAAATCAGTGGCCATGACAGCCGATGATGCTACCAAACTCACATGGAGCGTTACAATAGACCTTGAAGAAGGCAAAGAGTGGAAATTTGCTATGAACGGCGGTTGGGATATCAATCTTGGTCGCACCGGTGATGATATTTACACTCTGCGTTTCAACGGCGATAATATTAAGGTTTCAGCCGAAGATGCCGGAACACGTACCATCCATCTTGATCTCAGCACTGTTCCCTATCAGTGGTGGATTGAATAATATTGGTTGACAATTATTCTCAATATGAGAGCGCGAGGCGATTGCCCTGCGCTCTTTTTCGTTAAACTATGTTAATAAACGGGGGGGGGTAAATTTATGTATGTAAAATATCTATATTTGTGCATGATTTAAACCTTATTAAATATATACATTAAATGATTGAATTAAAGAAGTGGGCACGGATTCTTTTGGTATCCGTGCTGGCAACAGGGATGACTGCCTGTGGTGAAGATGGCCCGGCAGAAGATGGTGCGAATGATAATGGTTTTAATAATGACGGAACAAGCGGATTGACTCAGGAACAGCAGAAACAGCATCTTGAATCAGTGGCCATTGAGGTTTCGCAAATGTTTGATTCCAATGACCAACGCGAGCTGATAGATTTGGCTAACTATTGGGAACGCACTTATTCTGGCCTTGATATACCTCGTGAATGGGATGAAGCCGCAAGTACACCGTTGTACACTCCTGCTCATGTTTTGGGAAAAATTGGCAAGGCTTTGAGATGCGGTGATATGAGCACGCTCGCATATGGCAGTTGCAGCTACTATTATGAGTTTGGCAAGTTCACCGGCATTTATGAACCCGGACGATACGAATGGGTCAAGGTTGGGGACAGTGACGATATTGTGTTCCGTTTTAACAATGCCAATGGTGCCCAAGTGGTGGTCACTGTAAAAGCTTCCGGACGCAATGGCGAGTTCGTATATGAAGATTACGACAAGCACACTGTGGTGGCTCCCAAATTTATGGAAGGCACAATTGTTGAAAACGGTAAAACACTTGTTCATTCCAAAGTGGAGTTGAATCTTGACGAAGCCGGACACCATGTGAACTATAATGCAACTGCTGAAATATGCAATATTTCCGTGCAATCGGTTATGGATGCCACAGATACCAAGATTACCTCTAATGGAAGCGTAGCTGTTGATGGCCGTATATTTGCCAAATACGATGCTACCGTTAACGGTCAGGGCATGGCTACTCGCAGTGAAATAGAGCATTTGTTGGACGGTGCTACGGATGATGATTTCTGCCGTGTGTTCAAAACAGCTAATGCTGATGTTGATATTCTTGGCAAATTGCAAGTAAAAGCCAGAATGACCGATCTTCGCACCATAATTGATGTGCTTGACGAATGCTATGACGATGAAGAGTTTGACTCCAAGGCTCAGGCTCAGGAAGCTTGTAAGAACGGATGCAACAGATTGGCTGAAGCTTTGAAAGGTCGTTTGTACTTCAATGGTTCCAGCGATATGGAAGCAGAAATAGTGTATACTCCCGCATTGGATGAATATGAAAGTATCTATTACAGCTGGTGGGAATGGTATGTGGATCCGCAAATCAAGTTTGCCGATGGCACCACATACTCTTTTGAAGGTTATTTCACCGATGGTCGTTTTGCCTCGGTTGAAAATACCTGGACTAATCTTTGGAACAGCTATAAGCAGCTGTGGCGTTAATTGACTTATTTTACACACGTAGGCCGACATTCACACCTCTTGGGGTGTGGGTGTCGGTTTTTATATCGTTGGCAGCAAGTGTCGGTTCCGTGGCCTATGCGGATGATATAGAGCCGGCAGATACAATAGCATTGGACAATGTTGTGGTCAAGGCTTATGCTCCCAATGGACCGAAACGAGACAAAACGGGAGCAATGTCTGTGGATGCCGGTATGTATCGTTCTGTGCCCAGGATGTTTGGTGAAGCTGATATGCTCCGGCTTGTAAATCTGTTGCCCGGGGTGACATCAACCAGTGATTATGCCGGAGGCGCCACTATTGACGGTTCCGATTTCAGTCAGCATATGTATCGTGTGAATGATGTGCCGGTACTTTTTCCATATCATTTCGGAGGCATATTCTCAACATTGAATTCATATATCTATCCTCGTGCGTCTGTTCACAAAAGTGTTCATCCGATTGATGCGCCGTCAGTGGCCGGTGCTGTTGTTGATGTGTGGAGTGACACTGTTACGGCACCCTCTGGCGGTGAGGTGAATGTTGGACTGTTGGCCACATCGCTTGGCGTTCGTGTTCCTTTGGGGCGCAAGGTTTCATTGCGTGCCGGCGGGCGCATAAGTTACATATCCAAGCTGTATGCCGGACTGTTACGCGGTAGTAGCACGGATATTCTGTATGATTTCGGGGATGCTGATCTGACGTTGGATTTTCGTCCTTCCGAAGGTCACATGGTCAGTGTCACAGCACATTATAATGATGATTTCCTTAAATACTCCGATGATAATTATGACATGCTCACGCGGCTTGACTGGCATAATCTATGTGCCGGAGTTAAATGGGCGCACCAATCTGAATGTGCAAAGATTTCGGTACAGGCCGATTATTCGCAAACCGGAAACAGATTGCTGTTGGAAATGACTGACATAGATTTGAAAATGCCCACAGTATCGCGTCAGGCATCGTTGTCCGGTGTTGTTGACGGATTGCGGTGTGGCAAGGTTGCTTTCTCGGCGGGAAGTACGGTAACGGGATATTTTGAGTCGCCACAACATATGGATGCATATGGATTTGGTGAGCCGTTGAAGTCTGTCCCGGAGTTGCGCAAAGCTGTTGACTCGCGTATGTGGGGTAGGGCAGAGGTTGAGGTCGGTGGTGGTTTCAAGATTGACGGAGGCATTGACCTGTCGTATTTCAGCGGTCAAAAAGGGTACGGCCAATTCAGTGTTGTGCCAAGGGTGTCATTGATGTGGAACACAAGAAAGGCCAATTTCTTGGTTCACGCCGGAGGTTATCGTCAGCCGGTGCATTATGTGGGTCTTTCAGAAATAGGACTTGCATCAAATTTTCGCTATGCAGCATCACGTAATGCTCCGATACAGAACGGATGGCACTTTGCCGCATCGGGCGAATGGCGGCTGTTCAGCGGAGAGCTGTCGCTTATTGCAGAAATGTATTGTAAGTTTTCACAACATCAGGCCGAGTATGTTGGCAATATGTTGGACTTGCTTGATTCGGAATATGATGTTGCCACGTATGTCCGCTCGGCCAAAGGGCGTAGCTATGGCGCATCTGTGATGTTGAAGCGTAGTTTGGGAGCTGTCACCGGATGGATTTCGTATAATTACGGTTTTGGTCAGCGTAAATTCTACGGTGAAAACGAATGGTTCACAGCCACAGGCAGTATCAGTCATTCTTTAAAGGCCAACTTGTCTTGGCGTATCGGAAGTCACTGGAATATAGGTGGTGTGTTCACGTTCGCATCAGGAAGACCATATACGCCTGTGAAAAACATATACGTAATATCTGAAAAATTGATGATGAGCTACGGAGAGCGAAACTCCGCTCGTATGCCGGCTTATCATCGGTTGGATATCGGGGCGTCATATCAATGGCGTTCCTTCATTAAGCGTATGCCGTTGGAACATATGCTGTCTGTATCATTGATCAATGCCTATGGACATCGTAATATTGAATTGCAAGGGTGGAGTTTCAACATGGAGTCACGCCGGTATTATTTGAAGCAGTCGGCATCTCTTTACCGTTTTCTTCCATCAGTGAGTTATACATTAAGATTTGGACAATGAAACTGTCGGTACATATAATATTAGTGTGTATGTTCATGGCAAATGTGTCGTGTCAGGATGATTATGCCGACCGCTCTGATAATCCCGGATTACTTGTGGTGGAGGGTGGTATAGATTCCGGCGGATATGTGCAGGTGTTGCTTACGTCATCAATTGTTCCGGAGGCGGGTGGTGGCACTCTTGACGATTGCATGATACGTTGGGGTAAAGTGACCGTTTGCGATGGTTCCAAAACAGTTGTGCTCACCGGAGGACCACAGAATGGATATATACCTCCGTACACTTATTATAGTTACGATATGATTGGAGAGCCTGGTAAAACATATACACTTACGGCTGAATATGACGGGAAGAAAGTGACATCAGTGTCCACCATGCCGGTTCCCACTCCCATATCCCGGTTGGATTGCGCTCCCACGGATACCCCCGGGATGTATTCTGTGACTCTTTATTTTGAATCACCAGATGACTGTCCCGCCTATTATCATATCAGTACCAGGTTGATAGGCGAAGATTCACATCTTTATCCGGCAATACTGGGCACTGTGGAAGTTAATACCCCCGGCATAGAGATTTCGGTGCCTGTGTATCGTGGCAAGCATTTCGGCAGCGCCAAAGAATTTTCGCCGTTGTGGCCAAAAGGAGCCGAAGTCAAGGTGGTATTGGAGCGTGTGAGCCGTCAGGTGTATGATTTTTGGACAGCATACAATGACGATGTGTTGTTTGGCGGGTCGCAATTTGTTGGTTCCGCATCAGATTTGCCAAGCAATATCAATGGCGGTTTGGGAGTGTGGTCAGCTCGTGGAGTGAGCAGTGGCATGATACTTGTCGGAGAGTGAAAACGCCGATATGTTCTAAATATTGAACGAAAGGGTTGCAGGAGTGGCGATATATGGCTAATTTTGTAGCGCGTTTCGGAAACTGCGATGCGCATACTCTCTACCAACGCATAACCATAACACAAGCATGGATAAAAAAATCATGGACTCCGCCGCCGACAATATTCGCGTGTTGTCTGCATCTATGGTGGAAAAAGCAAAATCCGGTCATCCCGGAGGCGCCATGGGCGGCGCTGATTTCATTAATGTGCTTTATTCGCAATTTCTCGTAACCGACCCCGATGATCCTACCTGGATAGCTCGTGACAGATTTTTCCTGGATCCCGGACATATGTCACCGATGCTCTATTCGGTGCTTGCATTGCAGGGACTGTACACCATGGAAGAGTTGCAGCAGTTTCGCCAGTGGGGTAGCGTAACCCCCGGACATCCCGAACTTGACCCCCATCGTGGAGTGGAAAATACCTCCGGCCCGTTGGGACAAGGTCATGTGATGGCCGTCGGAGCAGCTATTGCCGAGCGTTTTCTCGTGGCTCGTTTTGGTGAAACATTGGCTCACAAAACATACGCATTCATATCCGATGGCGGTATTCAGGAAGAGATTTCTCAAGGCGCGGGCCGCATAGCCGGTTACCTTGGTCTGAGCAATCTCATAATGTTCTACGATAGCAACAAGGTGCAGCTCTCAACAAATGTGGATGCTGTGGATACAGAGGATGTTGCTGCTAAATACCGTGCATGGCATTGGAACGTAATAGAGGTTGACGGAACAGATCCCGAGGCCATGGCAGGCGCGCTTGAGCAGGCTATTGCCGAAAAGCATAAACCTACCATTATTATTGGCGATACCATAATGGGGCGTGGTGCTGTTACCGCTGATGGTAAGAACTTTGAAGGCCAGTGCAGTACTCACGGCAATCCATTAAGTAAATCCAATGGAGCGGATTTTGCGGCCACTATCCGTAATCTTGGAGGCGATCCCGACAATGCATTCGTGATTCGCCCTGAAGTGGCCAAACTTTATGCCGACCGTCGCGAAGCCCTGCGCAAGCAGGTTGCTGAACGTCATGCCGCAGAAAAAGCTTGGACTGAAGCTAATCCTGAAAAAGCTGCATTGCTTGCAGATTATATTGAGGGTAAGGAACCGGCTGTGGACTATAAGTCTATAGTGACCAAAGCCGATTGTGCCACTCGTACCGCCTCTTCTGCTGTGCTCAGTGAATTGAGCCGCGTGCTTGGCAACATGATTGTGTCAAGTGCGGACTTGGCTAATTCCGACAAGACCGATGGCTTCCTTAAATATACTCATGCATTCACTCATGGCGACTTTACTGGAGCGTTCCTGCATGCCGGTGTGAGCGAGCTTACTATGGCTGTGATTATGAACGGTATCGCTGTTCATGGTGGTCTGTTGGGTGCATGCGGCACATTCTTTGTGTTCTCCGACTATATGAAACCTGCCGTGCGCATGGCCGCACTCATGGAGCTGCCTGTGAAATATGTGTGGAGTCACGATGCGTTCCGTGTTGGAGAGGACGGACCCACTCACGAACCTATTGAGCAGGAAGCACAGATACGTTTGTTGGAGCAAATCAACAATTTCTCCGGTAATATGTCAATGCTCGTGCTTCGTCCTGCCGACAGATTTGAAACTGTGGTGTGCTGGCAAATGGCTATGGAAAACACCACATCGCCCACAGGATTGATATTTACTCGTCAGGACATAAAAGACCTGCCCGACAACTCTTATGACAAGGCTCTTGGATGTCGTCGTGGCGGTTACGTGGTGCGTGAGGCCGAGAATGCCGATGTCACTCTGCTGGCAAACGGTTCCGAGGTGACCCTGTTGTGCCAAGTGGCTGTGCTGCTTGAAGCCGAGGGTATTCGTGCACGCGTGGTGTCTGTGCCTTCTGTTGGTCTGTTTGAGCGTCAGGGTGCCGACTATCGCAGTCAGGTAGTGCCCCCGCACATTCCCGTCTATGGTCTCACTGCCGGTCTTCCAAGCACGTTGCGTCCGTTGGTAGGAATCAACGGCACCGTTTATGGCATGGAGCGTTTTGGTGCATCAGCGCCGTTCAAAGTGCTGGATGAGAAATTCGGCTACACCCCCGATGCCGTCCTTGCTCGCGTAAAAGCCTTCATCGGTCGCTAAAAAAGAATACAGTATCCCGCTATATAGGCACCCGGATTGACAACCCTCAATCCGGGTGCCTTTTATATAAACCGAATGAGATTGAAGAAGAATAAACTAATATAATGTAATAATTAATCTAACTAAGTGTTATATTCTTTGTTTGTGTAATACAAATAATGTAACTTTACACACAAATACATTTATTATGGATATTGCAATACAGAAAAAAGCTCAAAGTTTTCGGTTATCTGTAGAACTTATTGAGCGGTTGAAGATTATGGCTAAGAAGCAGAATCGTAGTCTTAATAATTTTGTTGAGTGCGTATTGCTTGATATTGCTTATTCGGAACCCAATAAAGATACTAAGGCTGCTATTGAAGAGGCGAAATCCGGGCAGCTTCAGGGCACGCTTGATGTATCAAGTGTAGAGGCGATGTATAAGTCTATGGGGTTATGAAGAAAATACGATTCTCGTCTCAATTCAAGAAGGATGCTAAGAAATTTCGCAATCAGCCTAAAAAATGGAAAAGGTAGCGAAGGTTCTTCAATTGTTAAGGGATGAGATTGCTATCCCCGAAGTTTATAGCCCTCATATGCTTACCGGTAATTATAAAGGTTGCATGGAATGTCATATTGAAGGTGACTTTCTTTTGATTTGGATTGATGAATCTAAAGATCAGATAGGGGCTTTGCGTCTTGGTTCTCACTCGGAGTTGTTTGGTTGAAATTGTTGATTCGTATTCTACCAAATTTGTGGGTGGTAACTTTTTTAGAGATTTTGCGTCTAATAAATAGGGCATTTAAAATGCATTTTTATAGACTTATTATTTTACATTATGACAGGATTTGACTTTTGGGCGGTGTTGTTGTCGGGTGTGCTTTTGTTCACCGGTGGCATAACCGGCGTTTATGGCGATTATCGCAAGAAAAAGGTTTGGTGGCGTTGGGTTCTTGATGTGGTTTCAACCATTATAGGAGTTTATCTTCTTGTGGCACTATGTTATTAATTTATAATACCTCAGATATGAAAAAATCCCCGCCAATAGTGAAGTGACCCCAAAAAGTTGGACGTGTTACACATTATCCGGTTAAAAGGAAAGAGTTCGGTATTGCACCGGACTCTTTCCTTTTAACCGGGATTTGATTCTTTTATTGTTGTAATAATCAATATATTCTTCTAAAGCCTTTATAAAGGCTTGCGGTGAATCAAACTTTTCGGCATACAGCAATTCGGACTTCATGATGCCGAAAAAGTTCTCCATCATGGAGTTGTCAAGACAGTTCCCTTTTCGAGACATACTTTGTATGATATGATGCTCCTCAAGACGTTTACGGTAGCCAAAATGCTGGTATTGCCATCCTTGGTCTGAGTGGAGTATCAAGCCATCGAGGTTGTCGAACTTATCGAAAGCCTTGTCAAGCATATCATAAACTTGCTCAAGATTTGGACTTGTGGAGATATTATGTGATATTATCTCGCCATTATACATGTCAAGTATAGGCGACAGGTAGAGTTTAGTTGCGCCAATGTTTATTTGCGTCACATCTGTCGCCCACTTGCGGTTGGGTGCAGCAGCCGTAAAGTCTCGCTCTATGATATTGGGAGCGACCTTGCCGATTTCTCCCTTATACGAACGGTATCTTACTTTACGGATTCTACATTTAAGCCCCATCTCATCCATGAGGCGTTGTACCGTCTTGTGGTTCATGACATATTTCCTGTTCCGCATCTCAGCTGTTATGCGCCGATAGCCATATCGACCTTTATGCTCATGAAAAATATCCTTAATCTCTTTCTTCTCAGCAGCATATTTGTCTTTGCTTTTAAGACGCTTAAGGTGGTAATAAAACACTGAACGAGCCATCTCTCGTAACGCTAAAAGTACGTCAAGAGGATATTCTGACCTTAGTTCGTCTATGGCTTTCGCCCATTGAGACGTGCTCGGGCTTCCTGTTCCTCGACTAAGGCCTTCACTTTTTTTAGCAGCGTGTTCTCTGCCTTCAGACGGAGGTTCTCCGCCTGTAGCTTTTCAAACTCTGTCTGAGGTTCTTTCTTCTTCGGTCTTGCCATTGGATCTTTAGGTGGTCGACCCCTTTTTTTGTTTTCAAGAGAAAGACCGTTGCGGTAGCGTCGAATCCATGATTGGACTGCATACCGGCTAAGGTCATATCGGAGGCATAGTTGATGCAAAGTTACTCCTTTTTCTTTAACCTCACGTACAATAGCAAGTTTTTCGTCTGCCGTGTAATGATATGAACGTGTGCCGCGTAGTCCGGCTTCTCCATATTTCTTATAGCGAAGATACCATTGACGAACCATCTTTTTGTCCATCTTCAGTTCTTTGCATAGCGATTCCAACGATTCGCCTGACAATAGCCTGCTTACTATATTTAGTCGTTCTTCAATGTTATGGTGTCTATACATAAAGCACCCCAAAAGTTTTATGTCTAACTTTTGGGGTGCAGTTCATAGCGGGGATTTTTTCATATCTGAGTGTTGTTGGGTTATAGACCGTAGCGGCTCCATTCCACAAGGCGCATATCGCCTTGTTCTTTGAACGCTGTGTGGAATGCGAAAGCAGCTTCCAAGCGATGGCATGTTTGACCACCCTGGCTGAACGACAGATATTCGCGGAGTAGGGGGCGGTAGAGCGGGTGGGCACATTTTTCAATAATTGTGTGCGCTCGCTGTACGGGGTCAAGACCGCGAAGGTCGGCAACTCCTTGCTCTGTGATGAGTATGTCCACGGAGTGTTCGGAATGGTCCACATGCGACACCATAGGCACAATGTTGCTTATCACGCCACCTTTGGTTATAGATGGGCATGAGAATATGGAGATGTAACCATTGCGGGTGAAGTCGCCAGAACCGCCCACGCCGTTCATCATGCGGGTTCCAAGCACGTGAGTGGAGTTGATGTTGCCGAATATGTCGGCCTCCAGGGCAGTGTTCATTGCTATTACACCCAAGCGACGTATCACCTCGGGGTTGTTGGAAATCTCTGCGGGACGAAGCACAAGCTTGTCGCGGAAAAATTCCAAATTGCTAAGTACCTCAGCTTCTGTTTTGTCGCTAAGGGTAAGAGAGCATGACGAACCGAATTTGCATTTGCCGAGTTTCATAAGCTCAATAACAGCATCCTGCATCACCTCGGTGTACATTTCAAAAGGAGGTATCTCTTTAGCGTCACCCAGACCGAATAGCACGGCATTGGCTACATTTCCTACGCCTGATTGGATGGGTAAGAACGATTTGGGAATGCGTCCGGCGTGAATTTCCGATAACAGGAAATTGCACACGTTTGCACCAATCTGTAATGTTGTATCGTCAAGTTCTGTGAAACCTTTGATGCCATCAAAGAAATCGCTGTGAACTACGCCTATGATTTTGGCCGGGTCAATCTTTACAGTCGGGCATCCAATACGGTCGGATGGTTTGAAAATAGGTATTTCGCGACGGTTGGGGGGGTCAAGTGGCAAGTATATGTCGTGTAGACCGTACATATTACGTGGCAACTTGGCGTTAAGCTCCAGGATTACATGTTTGGCGTGTTTCACCCATGTGGGGACATTGCCTACACCTGTTCCGAGCACCACTTCGCCATTGTCCATAACCTCGGCCACTTCAAGAATTGCATAGTCAAGCTCTCCGAAAAATCCATAGCGGAATTTCTGAGCCAGCTCGCTTAAGTGAAGGTCAAAATAGTGGGCGTCATGACTGTTGATGCGCTTACGCAAATCGGGAGTGTTCTGATAGGGAGTGCGCCTGTTGATGGCGTT
>CAMWXV010000011.1 GCA_947178305.1 uncultured Porphyromonadaceae bacterium
GTAACCGCCCCTTACGAAGCCGCGACAGGACATCCTGCCGCGGCTTTTCTTTTTTACACGTGTCTTTCCTCTTTTCTTTCCCTCCTCTTTTTCCCTGTATTTCTGTTCCCTGTATTTCTGTATTGCGCGTCATTATGTTCCGTGCATCTAAGGCCACGGTCTCATCGTAGTCGCTCTTCCAATTATCTTTTTTCATCACCACCTCCATCCATCCCATATTCATAGGTGCCCCAGGCGGCTTGTGTCGTTGCTCATATGTCGCTTGCATTCCGTTTCCTCTTCCACACTTCACTTGTCACATTTTATATTTTTGATATGTGATTATTGAATTATATTGCTATCTTTGTAATTCGTATATCCAAAATTTATTGCAGTGATTAGTTTTGAACAAGATATATTGAATGCTTGCAATGTGCTAAGTAAAGGAGGTATCATTCTTTACCCTACCGATACAGTGTGGGGTATAGGTTGTGACGCGCGTTTTAGTGATGCTGTTAAGCGAATCTATGAGTTAAAGCGCAGAGCGGACAGTAAGGCAATGATATCTCTTGTAGCTGATTTGGATATGCTTGAACGCTATGTGAAATCCGATGGTGTTTCATTATATAGGGACGTCAGTAAAGAATTTGCCAAGCCCGTTACATTGATATACCCGCGCGTTGAAGGTGTATGTTCAGCCTTGCTTGCTGAAAACGGAAGTTGCGGTATCAGAGTGTCGTCAGAGCGTTTCTCAAGCCTCTTGTGTAGTGGTATTGATGGAGCATTGGTGTCAACATCAGCCAATATCAGTGGAGAGCCTACAGCTCGTTTTTTTAGCGAAATCTCGTCTGCCATTATTGAAGGTGTAGATTATGTGGTTCATTATCGTAGGGATGATATAGAAGAAAAAGAATCTTCTGCGGTAGTCCTTGTAGATAGTCTTACAAATCAATTGAAGGTGCTGAGACCATGATTAACGCTCAAACCCGAAGGCTTCAATATCTGTTCTGTGACCTTGTGGCCACAGAGATTGCGGTGTTGCTTTTTGATATTTATCGCTACTTTGTGCATGAAAGCGTTAATCATGCTTATGTGTCATTGGAGCAGTATCTGTGCTACAGGATGTTGTTGCTTAGTCAGATATGTATACCATTGATGATGATGGGATTGTACTATCTGTCTGGGTATTATAATAAAATATTTGTAAAGTCGCGCATATCAGAGATTATTACAACAATAAAAACAGCGTTCTTCGGCACATTGATTGTATTTTTCGTGCAGTTGATCAACGATCTGTCAAGTGATAGAGTTCATGATTACATGCTGTTTATTGTGCTTTTTGCTTTGCTGTTCGTTTTGGTTTATTTGCCAAGAGTCGTAATTACATCTCGTTCATTAAAGTTGGTGAGAACAGAGAAACTCTCATTCCCGGCTTTGATGGTCGGTTTTGCTTCCGTACCTAATTTACGTGACAAGCTTGTTTCCATTCAGCATACCACCGGTATTCGTGCGGTGGCATATATTGATGGATCAAAGACAGGCGAATTCTGTATAGACGGATGCAGAAAAGTTCAGGCTCATGATATTATAACTCAAGTCAGGGCACTTGATGTGAAAAATGTGGTTATATTTCAGCATCCTGAAGGCATGGAAGCGGTGTTACCTATAATCTATAGATTGCTTCCTGAAGATGTTGCTGTCTATATACTTCCTCCGGAGTCTGATATGATAATGTCCCGCATGCGTCAGAGCGATGTCACAGGAGAGCCACTGATGGAAGTATCCTGCACACAAATGCCTCAAAGCACTCTCAACATCAAGCGTGTGAGCGATGTGGCATTTGGTATGTTGGCATTGTTGGTGCTTGCTATTCCCATGGGAGTCATAGCATTGATTGTTAAGGCTGATTCTACCGGGCCTGTGATCTATAGGCAAAGGCGTATAGGATTCAGGCGAAAGCCCTTCAATATATTCAAATTTAGGACTATGAGAATGGATGCGGAGTCCGAAGGAACACCGCGTTTGTCTTCTGAGAATGATAGCCGAATCACTCGTGTTGGCAGAATTCTCAGAAAATATCGTCTTGACGAGATTCCTCAGTTTTTCAATGTGGTTCGTGGTGATATGTCTATCGTAGGGCCACGGCCGGAGAGAGAATATTTTATAAAGCAGATTATGGATCGGGCTCCATACTACACCTTGTTGCATCAGGTTCGTCCGGGAATCACATCCTGGGGCATGGTGAAATACGGTTATGCAACGTCTGTTGAGCAGATGGTGGAGCGTATGCGATATGATTTGCTGTATATTGAAAACATATCTTTTGCAGTGGATATGAAAATTATTTTGCACACTGCTGTAACTGTAATTTCCGGAAAAGGATTATGAGTAGTATTGACACAAAAAATAAGGTATCACGGACTTTGCACAATTGGCTTATGGCAATCGTGTTGTGGCGTGAAAATCATATACAGGAAAAAAGTTTTGTAATAGTTCTGTCTCTTATAGTAGGAGTTCTTGGTGGATTTGCCGCACTACTGCTTAAGGGTATGTCTCATTACATAGCCCAGTTTCTGACATCTTTTCTTAGCACCACTCAAGGCAACTGGCTTTTCTTCATTTACCCAGCTGTGGGTATACTCATCACCGTACTGTTTGTGAAATACGTGGTGCGCGATAATATATCTCATGGTGTCACCAAAGTGCTTTATGCCATATCGCAAAACAAAAGTAGGCTCAAACGGCACAACACATGGACATCTATCGTTGCCAGCTCCGTCACAATAGGTTTCGGTGGATCTGTAGGAGCCGAAGGCCCTATAGTATATACAGGAGCCGCTATAGGTTCCAATGTTGGACAAGTCTTTCGTATGTCACCGCGCGTGTTGATGATAATGGTGGGATGTGGAGCTGCTGCCGGTATAGCAGGTATTTTCAAGGCTCCTATAGCCGGTATGCTGTTCACGCTTGAAGTGCTGATGATAGATTTGACAACAGTTTCGGTAATGCCGCTTTTGATATCAAGTATCACAGCTGCCACTGTGTCATATGCGCTTACAGGTTATGACGTAGAATTCTTTTTTGTCCAAAGTGAAGCTTTTGCCACACCGCGTATTCCGTATGTAATAATGCTCGGTACCTTTTGCGGGCTTGTTTCGCTCTATTTTACAAAAGTGATGAATATGATGGAGAATGTGTTTAAGCGTATGCATTCCCACGTTAAGAAGTATTTGTTTGGAGCCTTGTTGCTATCCTGCCTCATATTTTTGTTCCCGCCGCTTTATGGTGAAGGATATACCGCCATTGTGGATCTGCTCGGTGGCAATGTGTCTGGAATTGTAAACGGATCCATATTCTATGCCGATCGCGATTCGGTATGGTTCATAGCCTTGTTTATCCTTTTCATAATACTTGCCAAGGCTTTTGCCACCTCAGCCACCAACGGAGCCGGTGGAGTGGGAGGAACGTTCGCACCCTCATTGTATGTGGGATGTATGGCCGGATTCTTGTTCGCATATCTAATAAACAATATGTTTGGAATGGATCTATCGGTGAAAAATTTTGCATTGATGGGCATGGCCGGGGTCATGAGCGGAGTTATGCATGCTCCGTTAATGGGAATATTTCTCACAGCGGAACTCACTGGTGGATATGATTTGTTCCTGCCATTGCTTATAGTTTCCACGCTTTCTTATGGCACAATAAAGTTGTTTGAACCATACAGTATCTATGCCATGCGATTGGCGCGACGCGGTGAGTTGCTTACTCACCATAAGGACAAAGCCGTGTTGACCCTTTTGAAAATCAACAGTGTGATCGAAAACGACTTTATACCGGTTCGGGCAGATATGAGTCTTAAAGAGATGGTAGATGCGATATCCAAGTCCAACCGTAATCTGTTTCCTGTGGTCGGAGATAGTGGCGAACTTCTCGGAGTAGTGTTGTTGGATGAAATACGCAACATAATGTTCCGTCCCGACTTGTATCGCCGTATGTATGTGAATGAATTTATGAGCACACCACCTGCGCAGATTGAGTTGAGTGAAAATATGGAGAAGGTTATGAAGACATTTGATACCACAGGAGCATGGAACCTACCTGTAGTCAACGATGGCAAATACGTTGGTTTTGTATCCAAGTCCAAGATATTCAACAGTTATCGCCGAGTTCTCCGACATTATAGCGAAGATTAAATATAAGCGCCGCTTTCTATTGCGAAAAGCGGCGCTTTTGTTTAATAATTTATCGGTTTTGATATCTGGTGTGATATTCATCAAGAATTTTGCGTATTGCAGTACCGATTTTTAGATAATCATCTTTGTTCAGATTTGCCAATGACGCACGTACCGACCATGCAGGACCATTGAATCCGTCTCCATTGAGAAGCACCACAGCTGTTTCGTTGGCCAAACGGATTACAAAATCAAGTGGCTCATAATTGTCTTTTAGGTATGATGCAAAATCATCGCCATAAAATTTCTTAGCCCATACCATTATATCTATTTCACTGTAGTAGCCTGCGCGTAATGGGTCAGGAAGCAGAGTAAATCCTGTGGTCTGCCATAAAGCGTTCAAGCGGTCAGTGATGGTTTGTTGCATCGTAGCCTTATAGCTGCCGTCATTTAGCAATGCGAACATAGCGAACAGCGCCATTTGCATTTGTTGTGGAGTACTCAGACCGGCTGTGTGATTAAGCCCTACGAGTCGGCTGTCGGCCACCATTCGGTCAATGAATTTGATTTTTTCCGGAGCAAGCGACAAAGAGCTATACCTTTTGTTCAGTTCAGCCTTGTCAGCTTCCGACAGTTTTGTGATACTGTCATCAAACACATTCTTCTCGTTTATTGCTATCACGGCCAATCGCCAACCTGTGGCTCCGAAATATTTTGAGAAAGAATACACGCACATGGTGTTGTACGGCAGCTTGTACATAAGGCTCTTGAAATCTTTCACGAAAGTGCCATATACGTCATCCGACACAATCATCAAGTTGGGATTGTCGTTTTTCACAATATCCACAAGCTGATTCAAAACTTCTGGTGCAAGAGTGTAGCTTGGAGGGTTGCTTGGGTTTACGAGGCATAGCATTTTCACGCTTGGGTCGCGTAGCTTGTCAATCTCTTCAGGCGGATATTGCCATGAGTGGTATCCGTCGTGCTGCACCTTGTTGGCCGAGATGTTGACCACATCAAAATTGAAGCGTTCAAGTTCGGGAATCTCTATATACGGAGTGAATATAGGAGTCATGAGGCTATCTTGTCACCCTTTTTTATCAGTTTGTTTTCTTGGATGCTGTCAAAAGCGTAACACATTCCGGCAGTGCCGCCTTCCACGGCAAACAGGTCATAAACCTCACTATCGGGCATATTATTGCTCATTTCCTGATGGAGATAGTCGCGTATCACAGCCTCCACACTGCGGAGAATACGGTCGGGAGTAGGGTATTGGTCGCCCACTACGGCCTCTGTCCATTCATGTATTAGGGCATCGGGGTCTGCTCCATGTTTCTTTACCACATATTGTAACGAATCTTTAAGCAAATCGGCACCGTTTTCATCCTTGTTAGATTCAATGAACTGACCGAATCGTTCGGCTATTCCGCTTGCCGACGGTATTCCGGCTATGCCAGTCGGATCGTCATATACCCTGCGGCATTCCTGAATGCCAAACTTTGTAAGTAGCACCATGGCCTCGCGTGGCGTGGTTGCAATCCAATTGGGATTGCCTCTTCCGGCGTTAAGAAACGTGGCCGTGGATTTGCGGGCATTGGCTTTGGCGAGTTCTATAAGTTCGTTTTTAATTTCAAACGGACTCATGCCCTGAAGCCTTTTTTCATAAGAGCTGTTCTCGGGATTGAGATTTGAATTTTTATTGCACATAGTAATCTATTAATACATTGTTTATATCATCATTAATGTTATTGCCACACCCATCAATATCAGCAAAGTGTTGCCTATGGCATAAGTAATGGTATACCCCATGGCCGGCAACGTGCTGCCAAGAGATTCCTGGATGGCGCCAAGAGCGGCTGTAGTGGTTCGGCTTCCGGCACAGCACCCAAGATTTATTGCCGGACGGAATTTAAATATTTTTGCTCCGATTATAATACTTATCAGCAAAGGAACAGTTGTGCATATTAATCCGGCCAGGAACAGTCCTGCCCCAACAGTTTTGATTCCGCTTACAAACGAAGGCCCCGATGTAATGCCGATTACGGCAATAAACATGTTAAGCCCCAGGTTGTTAAGAATCCATATTGCAGGCTGTGGTATGCGACCGAAAGTAGGATGTTTGCTTCTCAGCCAACCGAATACCAGACCGGAAATAAGAGCACCGCCACTGGTGCTTAGGCTGATGGGCACGCCTCCTGCATGAATGGTGAGCACTCCCAATATGCATCCGAGAAATATGCCTAATCCTACGAGAATCAGATCTGATTTTGTTGTGGGACGGTCTGGATACCCTATTTTAGGAGCTGCAGTATTGACCTCCTGAGGCAGGCCGACAATAGTAATAACATCGCCGGCTTGGAGTTTGGTTTGAGCGAAAACTGGTATGCTCACATCTGAGCGAACAATACTTTTGATACTTACACCGTACATATATTTCTGTGCCCGCAGTTGGTCTACGGTCATATCCGAAGCACCTTTTTTAGTCACCATTACAGGTGTCTGTTCCGCAGGGAAATTTAGCAAGTCATTATCATTGACCTCGCTCCCGATCCAGCTTTCATCTTCTATTATATATTCTCGTCTGCCCGACAGCACCACTTCATCTCCTTTGCTTATGGCTAACGAAGGTGTTGGATCCATGACATTGCCATTTACTCGTACTCGCTCCACAAACAGACGTCTACCTTGCTCCTGAAAATGTTGTTCTATCTCGGCCACAGATTTAGGAGTGTTGAACAATTCGTTTTCCACTTTGTATGCGCGGAAGGCCACTGGTCTGTTGGCCATGATATATGCAGGATCAGAATTAAGAGAGCTACTGTTCATCTCTTTTTCCAGCGCGGCGGTATCGGCCTTTACCTTTTTCAAGCCACCGAGCATAGCCGGGCCGATATTTGCAAGGATATAGGCCGAACCTATGGTTCCGAACACATAACATACAGCATAGGCCACAGGTATTATGTCTATATATTTCTTTTTTGAGGCAGCATCTATTCCAAGGGTATTGATTGTGTCCGTGCCCACACCGATTACAGCCGATATGGTTTGCGCACCGGCAAACAGTCCTGCGGCTTCACCTACATTATAGCCCATGACTTTGGCGGCACCCCATGTCACGAATAGACACAGAAAGCACACAATACATGCAAATCCCACTTCTTTAAGCCCATCGCCTTTGAGCGCACGAAAAAACTGAGGTCCAACGCTGTAGCCTATGGCAAACAGGAATAAGAGGAAAAACACACTCTTGATAGGCCCCGGAATGGGGATGTTCAATTGACCGACAAGAACTCCGACTAACAGCACCGATGTGACCGTGCCGAGTGAAAATGTTTTATACTTCAGTTGCCCAATCCAAAAACCAAGACCAATAGTCAAGAAAATCGGAATAGAGGGATTGTTTCGGAAAGTTTCTATTATCCAATCCATAATATAAACAGTTTGATAGTGAATTAAAGCACCAATAAAACATATCACTTGTTATTAAAGTTCAGTATGTATTGAATACAAAAAACGCAGCCAAAGAATTTCTTTAGCTGCGTTTTACGTTTTGGATTATCGTTATTTCACCATTTTGGAAAACCCTGCCGGAATGGGAGTTTCAAAATTCATCTCTTTTCTTGTTACCGGATGCACAAACCTCAGTGTCTGGGCATGAAGTGCCAATCTGTGTATTGGACTGGATTCGGCACCGTAACGACGGTCTCCTGTTATGGGGTGACCCATCTCCTTCATATGAACCCTGATTTGGTTCTTACGACCGGTATCAAGTTCCACTTCCAAAAGAGTGTAGCCGTTTTTGCAAGCTAATGTTTTGTAGCGGGTCACAGCCAACTGTCCGTTTTTTTCATCCTGAGTGGAGTATACCTCATGCTCTGCATTTTCTGTCAAGTAACTGCGAATCACTCCTTCAGGTTCTTCTACCTTACCTTCCACAACTGCCAGATATTTGCGGTTCAAAACCATATTGTTCCAATTGTGTTGCATTGTGTCCTTGGCTTTCTCATTCTTGGCAAACATCATCAGACCGGATGTGTCACGATCCAAACGGTGTACTATGAACAGCTTGTTTTTAGGGCTTTGCCATTTCACATATTCGCGCAATATGGAGTAAGCGGTACCATCCTTGATTTTATCCGTACCCATTGACAGCAGCCCGTACCCTTTGTTGACAACAATTATGTCATCGTCCTCATACACCAACTTCATTCTGCGATGATAAAACACACGCCATTCGCGCGTGAAGTTGATTTTCACGTCATCACCCGGATTTAGTGCATGATTGAATTGAGTTATAGGCAATCCGTTTACCGCCACTTGATTGTGTTTCAGCAATTCTTTGATGGTGGTACGTTTGTGGTCACGCATATTTTGAATCAGAAATTCCATGAGGGAGCTTGATTCGTTGACATGCAGAGGCAGTATGCTGTCAGGGCGGAACTGGTTACGTTCCGCTCCCGGTTTTGTAGCGCGGGGGCGTGGTGACATATATTATTTCTTTTTTCTTGTAGAGGTGCGTTTGGGTTTGTCGGCCTGAGAGTTTACAATTTCCATACATTGCTCCAATGATAGCTCAGCCGGATTTTCCACTGTGCGCGGAATTTTATAATTAGTCTTGTTATAGGAAATATACACACCGTAGCGACCGTTGAGTATCTGTAAATCGGGATTCTCATCAAAAGTTTTCACCACTTTCTGAGCTTCGGCCAGTCTTTTGGCTTTTATAAGTTCCTCTGCTTCCTCCAATGTTATGGATGTGGGTTGAATATCTTTGGGTATTGACACAAATTTGCCGTCGTGGCGCACATAAGGGCCGAAGCGACCAACGCCCACAACCACTTCTTTACCTTCGTATTCACCCAATGTACGAGGCAGATCAAATAGCTTGAGAGCTTCCTCCAATGTTATGTCAAATACCGATTGGTCTTTGGCCAATGATGCAAATTGCGGTTTTTCTTCATCAGTGCTGTCACCAATCTGAACAACAGGGCCGAAACGGCCTATTTTAACCGAAACTTTACGTCCGGTTGTGGGATCTGTGCCCAAAGGTCGTTCGCCTACTTTATGTTCAAGGCGCATATCGCTGGCCTTGGTCACCTCAGGGTGAAACACATTATAGAAATCGCTTATTTCAGAATGCCATCCGGTATTGCCTTCCGCTATCTCGTCAAACCGCTGTTCCACACTGGCTGTGAAGTTATAATCAAGCACATTTGGAAAATATTCAGTCAAAAAGTCGTTAACCACGATACCGGTATCTGTTGGCACCAGTTTGCCTTTGTCGGAACCCACGGTTTCCACCTTGGTTTCTTCAGATATTGAACCGTCGGCCAAAGTCATAGTGACAAATTGACGTTCTGATCCGGAGCGGTCTCCTTTTTCCACATATTCGCGTTGTTGAATGGTGGATATGGTTGGAGCATACGTACTTGGTCGCCCTATGCCAAGTTCTTCCATTTTCTTGACCAAGGAGGCTTCCGTGTAGCGAGGCGGATGCTGAGTATAGCGTTCTGTAGCAGTTATATTGCTGATATTAAGAACTTCTCCACGGTTCATGGCGGGAAGTATGTCCGATGAATCAGAAGAATTGTCATCGTCACGGCTTTCAATATAAACCTTCAAAAAACCGTCAAACTGTATTACCTCCCCGGTTGCTGAAAAAGTTTCCGTGCGATTGGACACTGATATTGTAGCCGTGGTTTTTTCAATCTCGGCATCAGCCATTTGAGAAGCCACAGTGCGTTTCCATATCAGATTATAGAGCCTCTTTTCATTGGCTGTACCGTCAATGGTATGTTTTTCCACATATGTTGGTCTTATGGCCTCGTGTGCTTCCTGAGCGCCCTTGGATGAGGTATGATACTTTCTCACCTTAAGATATTTGGCACCGAGAGTTGTTTCTATCTCCTTGGATATGGAATTGATAGCCAAAGAAGAAAGGTTGAGAGAGTCGGTACGCATATAAGTGATGTGTCCGGCTTCGTATAGTCTTTGAGCCAGCATCATGGTTTGCGACACCGTGAATCCCAGTTTGCGTGAAGCCTCTTGTTGGAGCGTGGATGTGGTAAATGGCGGGGCGGGTTGCTTCTTGAGAGGTTTTACCGATATGTCATTTACTGTAAACTTGGCATCGGCACAGTCGTTTAAGAATGCGTGAGCCGTTTTTGCATCAGGCAGACGCTTTTGCAGTTCAGCCTTTACGCTACGACCTTCTGTGGTTGTAAACAAGCTTGTTACGCGAAAATAAGGCTCGCTTTTGAATGCTTTTATTTCGTTTTCACGCTCCACTATCAATCTTACAGCCACGCTTTGTACTCGGCCGGCTGATAACGACGGACGAATCTTACGCCATAATACTGGAGACAGTTCAAATCCCACTATGCGGTCAAGCACACGGCGAGCTTGCTGTGCATCCACAAGATTTATGTCTATGTCGCGCGGATTGTCTATGGCGTGAAGAATAGCTTCTTTGGTGATTTCGTGAAATACTATTCGCCGGGTGTGTTCCGGTTGTAGTTCAAGAACTTCATATAAATGCCATGCAATGGCCTCTCCCTCGCGGTCTTCATCGGAAGCCAACCATACCGTCTGAGCCTGTGAGGCTGCTTTCTTTAGCTGTTTTACAAGTTCCTGTTTGTCTTCTGGTATTTCATATACCGGAGTGAAATCTCCGGATTTGTCAATACTGAAATCTTTCTTCTTGAGGTCACGTATATGACCATAGCTGGACATGACTTTATAGTCCGACCCAAGAAATTTTTCTATTGTCTTGGCCTTGGCAGGCGACTCTACGATTACAAGATTTTTCATCACGCGGTGCGTTTGATAGGCAATTTGGCGACAAAAGTAGTGAAAAAACATCTAACTCCACGCCTATATAAGCACATTTTGTGGTTTTTAGTTCACATTAGTATATAAACAATACCGAAAACAGAGTCTTCAAGGAGTCTGTTTTCGGTATCTGATGAGATATTTGTTCTAAAGTTTGATTGTTTAGAATTCCGGTGGACGTTCATTGGAATAGAGCATTCCCTTTGCCACTTCATTGGCCACTTCGGAACCAACTGTGCGTGATGCAATGGCCAAAGCGAACAAAAGTGTGCTGGCTGGCCCGTTAGCTGTGATGATATTGTGGGAAATCTCAACCGCGCGGCCGGTCATATGGGCTTTGGGAGCCTGGCTTTCAAAGCCCGGATAGCAAGTGGCTTGTTTGTTGTCAAGTATACCGAGAGGTGCGAGCACAACGGCCGGACTTGCGCAAATGGCTGCAATATTATTGCCGGCACGATAATGGCTTAATAACGCTGACGTCAGCTGCTCGCATTGTGCCAGATTGGTGGCTCCGGGCATACCGCCGGGCAGTATAAGCCAATTTGCATCTTGGAGGTTGATTTCTTTTATCGTTTTGTCAGCGTTTACGCTTATGCCGTGAGCTCCGGTTACTTGCGGCACCTCAAGAATAGACACGGTTATGGCATCAATACCGCAGCGGCGCAGTACATCAACGGTAGACAGGGCTTCGGTCTCTTCAAAACCCGGTGCAAGGAAAATGTAGGACGGTTTCATAAGTTGCTTTATGTTTATGTTGGTAAAGTTTATTCACAAATATAACTGTTTTTTGTTATTTAGCAATAAAATTTGCGTATTTTTGTGTTATGAAATTACGATTGTTAATATTTGCAGTTGTGACATTGGTCATGGTATCATGCCTTGGCACACGTTCGCCGCGCTACCACAAGTGCGAAGGTGCCGTGTGGGCCACGTCTTATCATATAGTATACAATAGCTCAAAAATGCTTGACGATTCCATCATTGCCGTAATGAGTATGGTTGAGATGTCATTGTCACCCTTTGAGCCTATGAGCACGGTGAGCAGAATCAACAGAGGAGAAACAACCGATACAGACTCTTTGTTTCGCCGTATTCTGCTTGCGTCTCAGCGTTTTTGTAACTTGTCGGGCGGAGCGTTTGACCCCACGGTGGCTCCAGTGGTAAATCTTTGGGGATTCGGCTATCGCAACGGTTCTGCCGAGCCTACCCAAGCTCAGATTGATAGCGCTATGCAAGGAGTGGGTATATTGAAATGCCGTTTGGATGGCACAAACATAAAGAAACAACCGGCCACTGAGTTTAATTTCAGCGCTATAACCAAAGGATATGGATGTGATTTGATCGGGGAGATGCTGCGGCGCAACGGTTGCACAGACTATATGATTGAGATAGGTGGAGAAGTGACTGTAAGCGGAAAAAATCCACGTGGTGAGAAATGGCGTATCATGGTGGATGCACCTGTGAGCAATGACACGGCTGTGGTTCACGAGCGGATGGCTGTGATGGAAGTGACAAACTGCGGTATTGCCACATCCGGAAATTATCGCAATTATCGCTCTACATTGTCAGGTAAACGTGTGGGACATACTATAAGCTCTTTTACCGGTCGCCCGGTGATGAGCACAATGCTTAGCGCCACTGTGATGGCTTCCGATGCCATGACGGCCGATGCTCTTGCCACGGCTTGCATGGCTATGAATCCCGATGAGGCCAAAGCCATGATAGAGTCTATGCCTGATACCGAGGCACTGATTGTGGTTGCCGATACCGCGTCTGTTGCCGGATGGAATATTGTAGCCACATCCGGATTCCCGGTTATTCAATAATCTGTTACCCAAACATTGAGTGTAGTTTCAAGAAACGGTTCAACGTATCAGAACCGAATTTCTCCATGCCGGCAGTTATCTTTTCAAGGGATTTTCGCTCCATGTTGCCGCCTTTGGAGTAGAACTTGTCAGCATAGCAGATCAGTTTCTCCAACACTGTATCAGGTAAAAAATCCTTGTGAGGCAAAGGCAGCTTCTGTTGTATGATCTCTTCCGCAGTCAATCCTGCGCCGGTGTGAAGTTCCGCTACCCGGGCATATTTCTCATCGGCACCGTTATTGCGAAGAAGCTCCGCTCCGAGTATGCCGTGTCGTATGTACGGTTCTGAGCCTTCGCATCCTATTGACAACGCATCTGTTTGGAATATTCCTATGTCATGCAGCATGGCCGCTGAAGTGATTTCATCATCGGTAAGAGGTAGCCGTCTTGAGTGGGCTATGCTCAGCGCCTCGTTAGCCACACATTGGCAATGACGCATATAAATATCCCGCCGGAGTGTGCCGACGGGATAATATTTGTCAATTATGTTTTGATAATTCATTCTGGTACAACTGTGTTCCAATTGTGGGTGTCGGGAAGTTCCCCGTATTGAATACCACGCAATCTGTTGTATAACTCAGTGACAACGGGACCGGGTTTGCCGTCTTTTGACACAATATATTTGTGGCCATTGTCCAAGTCATGAATTTCAGCAACAGGAGAAGCAACGGCAGCGGTGCCACAGGCGGCAGCCTCTTGAATATCGCTGAGTTCTTCCACTGAGATATGGCGGTTTTCCACCTCCAGACCCATGTCTTTGGCAAGCTGCTGAAGGCTTTTGTTTGTTATTGATGGAAGAATTGACTCGGAAGCCGGAGTGATGTACTTGCCGTTTTTGATGGCAAAGAAATTGGCTGGACCGCATTCGTCCAGATATTTCTTCTCTTTGGGGTCAAGATAAAGCACCGATGAGTAGCCAAGTTCGTGGGCACGCTCTCCGGCTTCAAGGCTGGCGGCATAGTTTCCACCCACTTTCCAGCGACCTGTGCCACGTGGAGCCACACGGTCAAATTCGCGCATAATGCATATGTTTGTCGGTTTGAACCCTTCTTTGAAATACGGTCCTACAGGGCTTACCATTACAATAAACATATATTCATCGGCCGGTTTCACACCTATTCGTGCGGTCATGCCTATTTCCAATGGACGGATGTACAGTGATGCACCGCTACCATAAGGAGGCACAAAACGGGTGTTGAGCTGCACACACTTTATCACCATTTGGCGAAACAGTTCTTCCGGAATCTGAGCCATACGGATACCCTTGGCAGAGTCGGCTATACGTTTTGCATTCTCTTCCAGGCGAAACACACGGATTTTTCCGTCCTTGCCACGGAATGCTTTCAGTCCTTCAAATATTTCCTGACCATAATGCAGCGCGGTTGCCGCCATATGAATGTTGATGGTATCGCTGCTTGACACCTCTATCTCGCCCCATTTGCCGTTGCGGTAATAGCAGCGAACATTGTAATCTGTGGGTACATAACCAAACGACAGATTGCTCCAGTCTAATTCTTTGTTCATGTCGGTTCTGATTTTTACACATAACAATGCGTTATGTTTTTGTAACGCTCAGCTATGAGATTGTGATGCAAAAATAATAAAAAAAAATGATTTGGTATGTTTTATGGCATATAATTCATTTTTGCGGAAAATATTTGTATCACAGTGCAATTTTTTTGAATTCTCTGCGTCCAATATGATGTAAAATTACCATGCCGATGGAGCGAAATACCGAGTCACAACAGTTTCTGGAGATTGTGGATGCCAACAAGCATCTGATCTCCAAGGTGTGCCTTATGTATGCGCGCGACCATGAGCATTTCAAGGATCTCTATCAGGAAGTGATGGCCACCCTGTGGCAAGGAATCAGGAGCTTCAACGGTGTATCCAAAATATCCACTTGGATATATCGCGTGGCGTTGAACACATGTGTCACATATCATCGCCGGCATAGCAGGGCCGATTCGGCCATGAGCATCAGCGATGTGGCCGAGATTGCCGATTGCTCACAGGAGCATGCTTCACTGCTTCGTCAGATGTACGCATTGATTTCGCAGCTTGACCCTGTGGACAAAGGTATCATCATGATGTGGCTTGATTCAAGTAGCTACGATGAGATAGCAGATGTTACCGGTCTTAGCCGGGCTAATGTGGCATCACGCATTTATCGCATCCGTCAGCGGCTGGTAAAGAAAAGTAACGAATAAAAAACTTGGGCAATCATGAACACTGACAATAATAATATTAGTCTTGAAGATATGCGCTCCGTATGGCAGGGTTTTACTGTAGCCGATTCCGTACAAGCTCATTTCTCGGGTTCCACATCAATGCTTGATCACAGAAGCAAGCTCATGCGTCAGCAAAAGGCTCTCATTGTTGTTGCCGTAATGTGGGCACTATTGAGCATGCCTTTGTTGTGCCTTAATCCTGCTATCGGGCTGCCATTGTGGGCCGGAGTGATTCTTGTGATATACTTTGTTTTGATGGGAATCATGTCTATAGCGCTGTACCATTCATACAAGGATATTGATATGTGTACCATGTCGGTGCGCGAATGTATGGCCGCAGTATTGAAAGCCAAGACACTACGCCGTAACGGTAGGATTGTGGGTATGATTGTTGCCACACCGGTACTTGGATACCTGTTGTGGTTCTTCTATCAAATCAATAAGATTACTTTTGTCGGGGCGGTTGTAGGCGCTGTATTCGGATTGTTTATCGGTTTGATAGTGGATCTGCGCATGCGTCGTCATCTGCGTGAGATGGCACGTTATCTTGAATCACTTGATCGGGATTAGAACGGATATCCGATTGCCAAGTGAAAGGCAAGAGACTTTTTGAACGATTCCATGTTATAATAACCCTTGTGACCTGTGTCGTATGGTGCATGGATACCTATGCCAAGATCACCGCGGACCACAAGCATTCCTATATCCACACGCAGCCCCACTCCGGTGCCGGTAGCCAGGTCACGTAGAAACGACTTGCCTTTAAGTGTGCCGCCCGGACGTTGTTGATCGTTTTTAAGAAGCCACACATTGCCAGAGTCAAAGAACACGGCACCGTGCAATGGGCCTATGATTGGGAAGCGATACTCCACATTGAATTCAAACTTGAATGTTCCTGTCTGGTCAAAATAGCCGTTGACCATATCTTTTGCCACGCGATAACTGCCCGGGCCGATTGAGCGCACCGTGAATGCGCGAACCGAATTGGCTCCTCCCACATAGAACTGTTCCGAATACGGCACTTGCGATGAATTGCCGTAGGCATGGGCTGCACCTACCGCCGCGCGGGTCACGAGCCAATGGTTGCCACCCAGACGACGGTTGTACACAAGTTGCGTAGAGCCTTTTATGAATTGGGAGAATGGGGTGTTGAATAGCTCTTTCTTCCCTTTCTTCCCTGCTGCCTGCCATATTGACCAAAACAAGTTACCTGCTTCTTGAACAGTGAATGTCCATGAAACACCATTGTCGGCATCAAAATTACGGTTATAGTTGTATGTATAAGCCAATTGTGGAATAAACTGACTTTGAAAACTCAATGCTATGGCTCTGTTCTGTGCCATGATGGAGTCAAACTCATTGGTAGTATGCAACAGCTTGGTATAAGTGAGTTTGAATAGCGTAAGAGTATTTGTTATATAGCGGTTTACGCGCCAGTCGTAGTTCAGCGAAGCATTGAATTGAGCCATCCGGAAATAATGTGGACGGTTGAGCAGGTCGGCACCGAGGGTTATGCGAGTCCAGTTCAGTTCGCGTCGTGTGCGGGGAATGAACCGTGGTGCCAGCAGACGAGGGAACGCCAGCGATGCGTTCAGACCTATCTCATAGGAGTTGAACACAGAGTTGTGTTTGTCTCGTCCTGTTTGCCATTCGTAGCTGCCGGTGAGGTCTATGCCAAGTTGCTCTCCGCCGCCAAACAGATTATGGCTTGTGAGTTTGAGGTCAATACCAGGACCTATGTAACTGTTTGACTTGGATGTAGCGTTGACCTCTATGGCTGCTTCCATAGGCTTGTCAAATGTACAATCAATCTCCACATTGAGAACATCACGTTTTACTGAATCAGGCACTACATTGATTTCCACTCCGTTGAATATTCCGAGACGCGAAAGATACGTTTGTGTACGGTTCATGTCGCGCACGCTGAGTATCTTGCCCTCCTTGAATCGTATGCACGAAGGGATAAGGTGAGGTCGTAGGCGCGATGGTTTCATTTGTATCACCGTGCCGCGTTCGGTTTCCATAGTGTCGGGTGTACCTCCACCCTGGTTGCGGTGAATGCGGGTGGTGATGGAGCCGGTGGTGAACACTTTGTCTGCACCCTTTGGCATATTTCCGGCCAGCACCACGCGCAGAGCTATGCGTTGCGGTGTGATAGTGGAGTCGGCAAGATACTCTATGTAGTCGGGTTTGAAAAAATAATAACCTTTGTTACGCAGAGCATTGGCCACACGCACCCTTACCTCGGCCAAAGAGTCGGTGTTGTATCGGCTTCCTGGGCGCATGTAGTCGCATTTTTTCACCTCGGAGTTAATTAGGTGAAATAATCGCAAAGTGTCCGGCATTAGCATTATTGTGTCTATATAATACTGCGGGCCGGTATGCACATTGTATATGATACTCGCTTTTTTCTTGTTTTTGCCTTGTGCGAGATCATAAGTGGAGTGACCGCGGAAATAACCGTGGTTGTCAAGTATCTGGTCGATCATTTCGGTACGCACCTCAGGTCGTACATCGGATATTAGCACCGGCTCTTCCACAAGTTTCTCATACAGCCAGTGGCGAAATCCCTTTGGTGGATTGGGCCAGTTGTTGTACACCCATAACCCCAGAGGAAAAGGGTAACGAATACTCGGGGATATAAGACAATTGTTAGGTTTCACGTTTATGGCATCCTTTATATCCGCGCTCACACCCGGTGCGAGTTGCTGTCCGGAGTCAGGTAGTATAACGGTTTTCTTGACCCCGGTGTAGAGAATGTCTTCTGCTCCGAGGCGCTTGGTTGTGGAGCAAGCTGATATGGCCAGCGCTACCACCAATGGTAATATCAAACGGAGTGATCTCATTTTGTATGAATATTGTGGGGTTAATTGTTAATGGAAGATGAGCGTTGACGGCGGAAAATATCACCGAGACGGTTGATTTTACGCTTTAGCACAAATCCCACACCGGTTTGTGTCACCTCACCTTCAAGGATGCTTTCATATCCCACATGACGGAACACACGTACATACATTGACCCGCTGCGGTTGAGCATATATTCCACGGCCACATCGTTTACCAGGTTTTCGGCCAGATTCTCGTCTTGGTCGGCATCAGTGGAGTAGTTGCCTCCAACTACTATCTTGAAGCGGTCGTTGAACAGTGTTTTTGACACTTTATAGCTGTAGCTTGTTGCTGTGGACTTGGTTCCGTCTGTGGTTTTGTCGTATTGGTCTATGCCGAAACTTATATCCACACCTTTTATGTTGTTGGCGGCCCATGAGTTGAGCTGGGAAGTCAGGAACGAATATAGAGGATTGCCCGACAATGAGGCGTTGGCTTTGGTGCCGGGGCCGGTGTACACGTTGTACAGCAGCATGTTCATGGCCTGGTTTGCACGTTGCTCCGGACTCATCCCTTGCAGCTCGTTCTGTATGGTCAGGTCATCGTTTGTTGACAAGTCGAAAGCTACATCCATATTGTTAAGCGTATTGGTAGCTGACACCTCCACTATGAAGTTGACAAGTCGGGAGTTCTGACCCTCTTGTGTCACGTTAGCTTTCATTTCGTCTGTGGCATGGATGTTGAGTGTGGGATTGAGCATGTCGCCGCTGAATGCCACATAGCTGCCCTCGCTGAACGAGAAGTTTTTTTCCGACATGAACGGAGGCGTGTAACGTACAAATCCTTTGTCAATGTTTATGCGTCCGGTAAGTCGTCCGTCTGCATTCATTGGAGTTAGGGTGTATGTGAGTTTGCCTTCCGGTTGTAGTGAGGCTTTGTTTTTGCCATCGGTGGACAAATCCACATTTACAGTTGAACCTGCCGACAAAGAGAGGTTGGCATCAAGGAACATAGCCATGGCCGATTGAGGTATGGTGTCGGTGCTGATCACGCGGGTTGTGTCGGAGAACTGTACGAATGTCACCATTTTGCCGGTGCTTTTTGATGCGAGTGCAGATTGTCCGGCCGATGATACCACATATGTCACATTAGTACCCGGGAGCAGATTGAGGGCTGCGTTGATTCTCAGCAGACTCATATTGCCGGTCACATCGGCATCCAGATCTATGAAAGCCTTGCCGTATATGTCGGCACCTTTTGGACGGTTGGAATTTACAAGCTGCATGTCGTTGGCTTTGAGATTCAGTTTGATTTGTGGATTGCTTAGAGTGCGGGCATCAACTGTACCGTTGATAAACAGCGGATTGTTGTTAAGACCTGCGATAGTGAATTTGTTGAAATGCACCACGGAACTGTCCACCGGAATTTTCTCTTCCGAGAATTTGTATGACGCTCCTGTCATGGCAAGTTTCACTGCTGTGGAGTCAAAGTCAAGGTATCCGTTGAATATCGGAGAAGCCATAGTTCCGGTTATATCCATCTGACCGTTAAGCATTCCCGATAGCTGTGCCGTTCCTTTTGGCAAGAACGGATTGACTATGCGCAAGGGGAAATGAATCATTGAGAAATCAAGCAGGAACGGTGATGTGGCCGTGCTGTCATTGAGCACACCGCGTGCTGTGATTACTTTAATGGAGTCGATCATCAGCGATGCATCGGCGCGCAATAACCCTGATTTGTCGTTGAACAGCGACAGGTCTACATCAAAATTGCCCACACGGTCGCGACCGTAGTAAAGATCCTTGAGATTGACCATGCCGTTTCCTGTCAGTTCTCGTGAATTCCAGTTGAATCGCATGTCCGCACCCACAGTTCCTTTTATCGGTGGCGCAAACGGTGATATTGTCAGCCAGTCCTGAATCAGTATATTGTTGAGCTGAAGCACCACATCGTTTTGTGTGTTGAGGCTTGTGGAGTCGTTTTTCTGTTCCGTAAACAAATGCAGCGATGAGTTTGCGTTGTCAAGTATCAAATTGGCATCAAGTTGATGTGTAAACAGGTTGTACGACACAAAATTGTCTTTGTTGAGTGCCCATTGTTTGTAACCTATCACCGGTTTGTGGGGTACGAAACTTACTTTGGCCACGGAGTCGGTCATTGATGCGGTAAGACCTATGAAGAAACCCTCCTTGTTTTGGATGTTTCGTTGGCGCACAATGAAACTTGCTTTGTCGTTTGCCACATAGCCACGTAGATTGACATGGGCAAAATTGTCAAATGTTCCTGGTCTGTTGTTCATCCCCATTGTGTATACCAGAAACTTGCCGTGCTGCAGAGCGTCAATTGTTATTGTGTCGGTACGTAAGGACGAGGTGCTTAACCCTAATGTTTTGGCATGCATGGATATGAGAGAGTCGTTATGCAGGCTTAGCGAAGCATTGCGCCATGAAATATTGTTTGAAGCAAGAAAACTGCCCACTATGTTGTTCTGTCCCATAAGTATGCTTGCATTCATAGGAGGGAGAGCTTGTTGCAGAGCACGCACATTGATATTGCGGTGCGTTATTGCCGAGTCTATCACTGTGGTGAGCGATGACATTCGCGTTAAAGTGCTGTCAAGGCGCATATATGAAGTGAATGTGGCGTTAAGGTCACCGGTTTTCAACGTAGCGTGGGTAGTGGAGTCTCCTGTGAGCATTGCCAGGTTAATTTCATCAGTGGTAATCCTTCTGTCGTCCATCATCCAGTTGAGGTGATTTATGGTCACATCGGCATCTATGCCCATTCCGGCAGGTGCGAATGAACCTTTTGTGTCAATAGTCATGGAGCCGTAGAGCGGAGTTTCGCTCAGTCCTAATGCTTGCAGGTCAAGGTGACGAACATCACCGTCCACATTCCAGCTGTATAAATCTTTGGTGAGGTTTCCTGAGAAGTTGACCGACAGGTCGGCTTCGGGATTGTGTGTATCCAGGTAACCTTTGACTTCTCCGTTGGCCAAGGTTGCTTGTACATTGGAGTTGACTATCCTTTTCTTATTGTAGTCCATTTCTGAAATCAAAGCATCAGCATTTATCACAGTGGTAGGTGCTACAGGATTGTATCCATGACCGTCCACTTTCACTGTTGCAGTCAGATCTCCTATGCCGAGTGAAGGCATGAATGCTTGTATCGGAAACGTGTTGAGTGTCAGGTTTGCATTGTACCCTTGCGTGCGCTGTTGCCACTTGCCGTCAAAAGCCAGTTTACCTTCATTGGTCAATGCCGCGATGGTGCCGGAGGCTCCGGCTGGAGAATATCTGATGTCGCCTTTCAAAGTCATGTTTGGAATGTTGACCTGTTTGGCCGTGGCTGCGTCCAGAGCTATGTTCTTTATAAATCCGGCATTGGTGAGTTTGCCGTAGAGTGATACTTTGCCGCCGATCTTTTTTGCGTCCATTGGACTGGTTACAGAGCCGTGTGCCTGTAGCTTTATGTAGTGAGGAAGTGTGAGTTGCACATTGTTGACATTGAGCATAGAGGCCGTGCCTTGTATGTCAGCGTCTATCAGCAAGCCGTTTGATCGTGGCACATCGCGCAGGGTGGTTCGTGTAGTAGGCATGAGTTGCTCTATGTCAGTAAGCCCTATGTTGCCGTTGGCCATCAGTATAAGCGGCAGTTCGGGGTCTGTTGCAAGATTGCCCATACCCATTGAAGCATCAATGTGGAGTTTGGAAAACAGTGTGGATACATCAAATCCTTTGGCCTGCATGGTGGTTGAGTCCATGGCGAAAGTACCTTTGGCATGAAGTTCCACGCCGCATCGTTCTGTTGCCCGGAGAGTGCGTAGCGGCACTGTTATGGATGTGGCACGGTTGTAGAACGAGTCTACCGCAATTTCTACATCACGGACTTGCAGATAATTTAAGTCAAGTCCCGGTAGGGGAGACGCTCCGCGCATGGCGTAGATGGCATTGTTGGCTGTAAGTCTCAGCGAATCGGCGGTAATGGTCCATGGCGCCGATTCAGATGTACTTGTAGACTTGATAGAGTCTGCTGTAGGATATTCTGCAAGAAACTCAGCCGAAGGTGTAAGGTATGTAGCCGAAATGGAATCTACTTTGAGCATCTGGGCATGAATGGAATTCGTGCTCATATCCACAGAGCCGTCTATGAGTCTGGCCGTTGGGATATGGGTGCTTAACGAATCTATTGTCGGGAGCATGCTCATAGTGTATGTCACATTGCTCAAAGTTATGTCACCGGCATGTATTAGAAGCGGTTTTGTGGCCGAAGTGTCTGTCTTCTCGGTAGTGATTGTGTCTTTGAGCACAAGGTTTATCTCGGCTCCGTCAAGCGCTGCACGGTCCACATTTATATTACCTTTTGAGAAATTCAGGTTGGCACCGTCGGCATTGAATGTGTGAACATAAGCCGTGAGATAGATTGCCGAATCAGGAGTGCCAAGATTATAGCGCACATCCTTTAGTTGTGTGCCTGTTATTGCTATGTCTCCTTTTAGCAATGGCATAAACTGCACGTTGATTCCGGCTGTGCCCAATGTTGCCATTGTGTCACCTGTGGCTTCTATCACAGTTACGTCATGAAGCTGTACATTAAGGGGGAATTTTAGCCTTAGGTACCCTATGGACACATCCATGCCGGTGGATTTTCTTACTTCTTTTAAGGCTATATCCTTGGCAAAATCTTGTATTGGAGGAATGTAAAGAAGAACAGGGATAATAAGAACAAGTGTCACTATGCCGAATATGAGCCATAGTGTAGCACGTAATATTTTATGAGTTAAAGATTGAGCCACAACAGTGATGAATTGTTGAAACGAAAACTATTTTTACAAAAGTTAAACACGGAATGTGGCTCTATTGTTTTGCATCAATACCACGAAACACCGTTGGACAATGATGAGCGCTTGTCGTATTTCAAATCCTGTAGCAGTGATGAATTTACCGAAATATGGAAATTGTAGGATTTGTAAGGTCCCACGGGCACAAAACTTGCTGTCATTGTGAAGCAGTGCAGATCTCGCGATATGTTACAGTTCATATAAGCTATTTTGTGGGTGTCAAAATTGTAGCTTGCCGAAAACGAGAAATTCCAGTTTTTTGTGGGACGGATATTTCCGCTGAAACTCAAGTTTTGCGTAATACGTCCGTCATACTCCATTTTCTGCTTGTTGAAATTGCCGTAGGCGTAACCTATGGAGTAGTTGACCGACAGGTTCCATGGCACATCCCATTGCGCATATCCGTCAGGGTTTATCTGCACGTCATCATTCTGTTGGTCTTCCGGTTCCTCATTGGGTTGTGTATGGTCTTTTTTGTATAGGTTGGCAAGGCGGTTGGCCGGTTCCGACGATTCTTTTTTGCCGTTGTTGTCACTCTTCTTTTTGCGTTTGAACGTATCGTTGTTGAATGTGTACGAAAAAGATGTACCGGTGCTTGACAATCGGCCCAGACCTTTGCCGTTGGCTATACGGAGTTTGTTTACTCTCACCGGGTTGCCGTAATTGTTGAGTTGGTAAGTGTAAACGTCCCATACCGCCGATAAGTTAAGATTGAAATTCTTGACCAATCGCAGCATTATGGAAGTGTTGATATTGGAGAATCGTAATGAGTCGGCAGCAAAGTTATAGCTTTGCGACACTGTGAAATTCTCTATCAACGATATTTTTTTCTCTCCTGTGGAGTCCTTGTCCGATTTGACTTTCATCTCCAGGTTGTTGGCCAGTGACAACGTGACTGAACCGGTGCGTCCTGTGCCGGGTACACCGAACAATGAATTCGGGAAATAGGAGTACTCTTTGGTCTGCATTTTGCCCGAAGCATCAGGATAGTCGTATTTGCCATAGTAACCGAAAAAGCTGCTGCCGAAATCCGGAGCAGCGTTGAATGATACTGTCGGCGTGAGCACGTGGCGTATCATCTTTACCTTGTCGCCGAGAAATTTCATCGGACGGTAAAAAGTATAGATTTTGGTGTCAAAAGCCAATGATGCATTGAAATCCCACACATTATAGAAACTGTAGCTTGTGTCGCATATCTCCACAGCCGCGTTTGGATCCCACTGTCGGCGCACCTTGTTGGTGTACATGCGGTCGGTGATTGACACTGTGGGGGTGATATTGAAATATTTCAGCACATTGAATGTGGCGCTTATGGGCACCGTGTGCTTCATGCCGTTGCGCCAATCCTTGATAAGCGACTTCTTGAAAAACTCGTCTTGCTTGGCGGTTAGCGAATTGTTGAACTGACCTTGATACGACATTCGTATCTTTTCATACCACCGTTCCGGCCCTACGGCACGTTTGCGCTTGAATGGATATACCTGCGACATGGACACGGATATGTTGGGAAACGATACGGCAAGCGTGGAGTCCTGTGTGCGCTGTGATATATTGGCTGTGGCCGACACCGACCACTTGCTTCCTTGCGGTCGCCAAGTGGCATTGATGGTTGAGCTCTTGGTGTTTTCGGTGAACGAGTTGGAGTAGTAGCTGTTGAGGTCGTTGCGCGAGTATCCGGAGGTGGTGAAGTTCACCGATGCAGAGAAGTTGAACGATGGATTGGCTTTGGCATCCTGCATGTGGCTCCACAGCACCTGAAAGTTTGTTTGTTTGGAGTAATCCGGAGCGCCTTTGTCTCCGAGTATGGTTTTCAGGTAGCTTATATTGAAATTGCCGGAATACTTGTAGCGTTTCACGTAAGCAGATCTCGCTTGCAGACCCCACGACCCCTTGGTGTATATTTCTCCGGTG
>CAMWXV010000012.1 GCA_947178305.1 uncultured Porphyromonadaceae bacterium
TTGCTCAACTTGTGGCGTGAGCTAACAAGGTCGGTAGTGATGCGGCGCACTATATCGTCCGGACTTGAAGCCAGCACCTTCTCTATATAAAGAGCCGCATATTGCAGCAGCGCAGTTTGTTTGTCTGCTTCAGCCGTTTCATATAGGCGTTTCTCCTTGATCTCTATACTGGCCACATCCTCAGCTGTGTGTCGTATCTGTTCTATACCATCGGCAATCTGTTGCTTTTTGTTTTCCTCCATCTTCGCCTCATAAGCCTCATAGTCCTGCCCCCATGAAGCGCTCACACGTTTAGCGGCATCAAAAGTGTGAGCCAGCTCATGATTTGACAGCTCTATGCCATCCTCCCTCAGTTCGTGATCCACATACTCTATCACGCTCATAGGGCGCACATTACCGTCATCGTCTATGGGCACATCGCAAAGATACATCATGCCGTATTTCAGCACATAACGTAGCAGTTCACGTTCGTATGGAAATAAGAAAGGTGCATTGCCTGATTGCTGCACAACCGCCTGAGAGCCTGTAGACGACATGGTGACGCTCTCGTTCGTGTCAGTTGTCACCTCTTGCTCCTGAGGTTCGGGAGGTAATCCCGCGGCTTCACGATTACGCTTGCGTTGAGCCTCGGCAGCTTCGCGTTCCCTACGTTCGGCTATGAATTTGGCCACTTGCAGAGTGAGCACTTTCTCGTCAATCTGCATGGAGCGGCTGCATTCGCCTATATACACCGTGCGGGTTATGGTGTCTGGAATCATAGATATTGAGCGCACTATATCCTGCACCACTTTGGCTCGGGCTATAGGGTCGTTTGTAACACCGCGCATCAATATATCGGTTTTGAAACGGATGAAATCATTTTCGTTTTGGTCTATGTATCCCTCCACCTCGCTTGAGCTGTGCTTTTGGGCAAAGCTGTCAGGGTCATCACCGTCAGGAAGCAGTAACACCTTTATGTTCAGACCTTCGGCCAGTAGCATATCTATACCGCGCAATGAAGCCTTGATGCCGGCAGGGTCGGAGTCGTATATCACTGTTACATTCTCGGTAAACCGGTGTATCAGTCGTATCTGCCCCTCGGTGAGTGAAGTACCCGATGAGGCAACCACATTTTCTATACCGCTCTGGTGCATGGAAATCACATCCATATACCCCTCAACGAGTATGCATTTGTTTTTGCGCACAATCGCCTGTTTCGCCTGATACAGACCGTAGAGCTCTCGGCTTTTCTTGTAAACGGACGATTCCGGCGAGTTTACATATTTGGCTACATCCTTGTCCTTGCGCAATGTGCGGCCGCCAAACGCTATGACCTTGCCGCTCACAGTAAACACCGGATAGATCACTCGTCCGCGAAACCTGTCCTGTATCGTTCCGCGCTCGGTTTGGTAACACAATCCGGTTTCAAGCAGATACTTCTCGGTAAACCCCTTGCGGATGGCTGCTTGCTGAAGGTCGTCACGTTTTTCAAGCGCATAGCCCAAGTGAAAACGCTTTATCATGGCATCGTTTATGCCGCGCTCACGGAAATATGCAAGGCCAATGTTCCTGCCGTCAGGAGTGGAAGACATTGTGTCTTCAAAATGATGCATGGCAAAATCGTTGATTGCCAGCATACTTTCGCGCTCGCTTGCCTCTTGTCGCTCTTTGTCGGTCAGCTCGCGTTCCTCTACCTCTATATTGTACTTCTTGGCCAGATATTTCAGTGCCTCATAGTAGCTCATCTGCTCAAGCTCCATGATGAAATTGACAGCGCTGCCCCCCTTGCCGCAGCTGAAGCATTTGCATATACCTTTGGTCTTGCTTACAGAGAAGCTCGGTGTGCGCTCGTTGTGAAACGGGCATAGCCCTATATATCCCGAGCCCCTGCGTTTCAGATGTACGAAATCGCTTACCACCTCCACAATGTCGGCGGCATCAAGAATACGTTGTACGGTACCGTTGTCAATTTTTCGCATACTTGGTCAAAGTTAGTCATTTTTTGTGACTTGCATCCCATCCACACATATTTTGTTCTCGTCCATCAGTCTGCGCAGATGAGACACAAGCTGTTGCGGTGTTATGGATAGTTGCCGGGCTATGTAATTCACCGTATGTCCACCGGGTTGTCCCGCTATGCGCAATATCTGCTCATAAATGTCCGAAGAAGGAGCCTTGCGGTGTTGTGCCCTGCAGAAGTCACACAATCCGCATCCCTTACCGGTTTCCTCACCGAAATAGCTCAACAACATATTTCCACGGCATTTGTCTGTGCAGTAAACAAACTCTCGCATGGCCTCCACTCTGCGCTTCAGTCTTTTTTGTTGATCCTCATATACCGATTTGGGTATGGATATATATCTGGGTTCTTCACGCGAAGTGGTGTATACTATATATGGAGTTGAGGTGCGTGGCACATAACTGAGCGCATGCTCGCGGTTAAGCGCGAGCAAAGCCTGATACACATCCTCTTCGCATAGTCCGGTGCGCATGGATATTAACGGTTCGGATATATATACATAGTCAGCGAACAGTCCGGTGTAAGTACGCAAAAGCAGTTGCAGCACCGAGTCTGCCTCCTGATTAAGCCTCAGGGAGTACAGTTCCTCCTTGCTGCATAGCATCATCACTCGCGATCTGGTGCTGACCTCGTCCACATAATCTATGTATCCTGCGTGAGATAGAATCAGTAAGGCATTGCGTGTAGGGGTGGGCGGAAGTTGAAACCGTTCGCAGAATATTGTGAAATTAAACTCATAAACCATTCCGTAGCCGCATCCCACTGCCACATCCAAAAAGTTTCCTGCCAATTCATACACCCTTTTGATAAAATCCTTTGGTGGGAACGCCTCATTCAGGCGGCGTGTCAGCGAAGATTTGTCGTATTGTGAGGCTATCATCACGGCGTAAGCCGGCTTGCCATCACGTCCGGCGCGTCCGGCCTCCTGATAATATTCCTCAAGTCCCATGGGTATGTCCATATGCACCACCACACGAACATCAGGCTTGTCTATTCCCATCCCGAACGCGTTTGTGGCCACCATTACACGGGTTTCTGACGATTTCCAGGAATTCTGCTTCTCGTTTTTTTCCTCCACGGGAAGTCCGGCATGATAGAAATCTGCACTTATGCCCTCATTAGCCAGGAACTGGGCTATTTCACGGGTACGTTTGCGAGATCGCACATACACTATCGCCGAGCCGGATGTAGCGCGAAGCACCTGCATCAGCATCCCCCCTTTGTGATCGGCATATCGTGCTACATAGCTTAGATTGTCGCGGGCAAAGCTGCGGGCCAGCACATTTGGCAACTTGAATTCCAGCCGCTCCATTATGTCTTTAGTCACGTCAGGAGTGGCGCTTGCAGTCAGAGCCAGTACTGGAGCTTTGGGGTATATGTGGCGTAGTTCGGCTATTTTCAGATATGAGGGTCTGAAATCATATCCCCATTGCGATATGCAGTGCGCCTCGTCAACTACTATCAGACTCACGTCAAGACTGCTGATAATGTTAAGAAAGCTTGCTGATTGAAGTTTTTCCGGTGACAAGTACAGTATCTTGGCCTTGCCGAGGCGGCATCTGTCAAGTCCGAGTTTATGTTCGCTGCGGCTCAACCCCGAATGCAGAGCCACGGCGCGTATATCTCGGCTTTGGAGATTGTCCACTTGATCCTTCATGAGCGAGATTAGAGGGGTTACCACAATCGTGAGTCCGTGCAGAATCAAAGCCGGCACCTGAAATGTGATACTTTTACCTCCGCCTGTAGGCAAAAGCCCCAAAGTGTCGCGCCCCGCCAGCACGCAATCTATAATCTCGCGTTGGCGGGGGCGGAATGAGGTATACCCCCAATGTTGCTCCAGGATCTCTTCCGGGGTTGGCATTGGAGATTAGTTTATGCGTATTTCTTTGATGAGGAGTTGGATGTCGGGGGTTGTGGCACGATGCTTGTTGTCCTCTATGGTATAGCAAATGTCAAACGGTTTGCGGTCATGAATATGTTCGAAATACTGACCCATGTTGAATGCTATGCAGTTGAATACCTTGCCTGAAGTGTCATCCACAAGTTCCAGCTTGATATGCTCAAGGTTTCTGCCGACAAGCTTGCTGGTTCCGAAGTCCATCACTGAGCGTGTGCAGAACACCGGTTTGTTGTTACCCGGACCAAACGGATTGAAATGACGTAGCGTGTTCACAAACTCCGGAGTGATTTGTGAGAATGTCAGAAACGCATCAATATCAAGCAGTGGAGTGAGCTGCCGGGCTGTGATATTGGCGGCCACATACTCCTCGAACCGGCGCGTGAATTCTGGTATGTTCTCCTCCTTGAGGCTGAGACCTACAGCATATGCGTGACCACCGAAATTCTCCAGTAGGTCACGAGCCGAGTCTACGGCCTTGTATATGTCAAACCCTTGAACCGAACGTGAAGAACCTGTTGCAAGTCCGTTGGCAAGTGTGAGCACAACCGAAGGCTTGTAATACAGTTCAGTCAATCGGGAGGCCACAATCCCTATTATTCCTTTGTGCCAGTCCTTATTGTAAATCACTATTGATTTTTTGTCATCAAGCATATCGCCGTTGGCTTCAAGAATGGCGTTGGCTTCATCGGTGATGCGTTTGTCCAGCTCTTTGCGGTCTTTGTTATATTGGTCTATTGCCTTGGCCTTTTCATATGCGTCTGTGGCATCGCGGGCCACGAGAAGCTCCACGGCTTCACGTCCGCTTTGCATTCTGCCTGATGCATTGATGCGCGGTCCTATCTTGAATATCACGTCTGATATGGTGATTTCCTTTCCGGTCAATCCGCAAATACGGATTATGGCTCGTAATCCCATGTTGGGATTGTTGTTGAGCCTGCGGAGTCCGTGATAGGCCATTATGCGGTTTTCGTCAACCATAGGCACTATGTCGGCGGCTATGCTCACAGCCACGAGATCAAGAAGTGCGTCAAGTTCCGCATCGCCTATGCCATTACTTTTGGCAAACGCCTGCATGAGCTTGAATCCAACGCCGCAACCCGACAAATGGGCACACGGATAAGTGCTCCCTTCAAGTTTGGGGTTGAGAATGGCCACCGCCTCCGGAAGCTCGTCGTCCGGCACATGGTGGTCACAGATTATGAAATCTATGCCCAAAGACTTGGCATAGCGAATCTCTTCGATAGCCTTTATGCCGCAGTCAAGAATGATAATCAGCTTCACTCCTTGCGATGCGGCGTAATCTATGGAACGCAATGATATTCCATACCCTTCGTCATAGCGGGTAGGGATATAGTACTCTATGTTGGAGTAAAAATTTTGCAGGTATTTGTATACCAGTGCTACGGCTGTGGTGCCGTCCACATCATAGTCGCCGTATACCATGATGCGCTCTTTGGCACCCATTGCTTTATTGAGCCGGGCAACGGCCTTGTCCATGCCGGGCATCAGAAACGGGTCGTGCATATCCTTTAGCGAGGGGTGGAAAAATTTTTCCGCCTCTTTTACCGAAGATATGCCGCGTTGTACCAGCAACTCGCTCACTGGCGGGCAACTGGCGTATCGCTTAGCTAATTCCGATTCTAACTTTTGCTCTTCTGAAGTAAGGGGTGCATAATTCCATTTACTTGTCATTTATGTTGTTTTTTTTATTTCATGGTGGGCGGATGGAGCTTGGTAAGCCCTGCGCAACATACTCATGGCGCCGTGATGAGAAGAGCACGCCAAATGTCGCTGTCCGCTTTTGAGGCTGTGGAGAGTTCCGGGACAACGCAAACAAACTTGTGTCAAGCTATTGCGGAATGTGGAGTTGAGAGGGGACGGCGAGCCTCGTTCGCAACGAAATATTTGACCACAAAAATAAGAAAAGAAAATGACAATTCCCAGAAATCCTATCACAAATTCATGGCCGTTTTTTGTGCGATGTGTTAAAAAACTTATAGGCTTGACGGAACGAATAAGCGTAATATGAAATTAAAACCTTACCTTTGCAAAAGTATGTGCCCCAATCACTGTCTGTCGTCATTATGAATGTGGCATGGGGACAACGAACCTTAGTCTAAGCTTAATCATGGCATTTAAAATTATGGAATTTAAATCAGTGGTGATTGCCACCGCAATGTTGTTCTCTGGAAGCGTGATGGCTGAAGCGGCTGTCTCGGGTCACGATGTGTTGCCTCGTCCCACGAAGGTTGAGGTGAAACAAGGCGAACTTAAAGTTGACAAACCGTTCAAAATTGTCCGCAAAGTGGGCGGTAAGGGTGCGCCGTCAAGTTATAAAATGATAGTGGGCAAGCGCGGTGTGGACATTGTTGCTCCCGATTCTGTTGGACTCTTTTATGCTGAGCAGACACTGCAGCAATTACAAGAGCTTGCCGGAGCTGATGGTGAACTTGCTTTTCAGGTTATAGAGGATACCCCGCGCTTCCCGCATCGTGGTGTGATGTTTGATGTGAGCCGTCATTTCCGCTCCATTGATTTTCTTAAGAAACAGCTTGACGCGATGGCTGCGCTGAAACTCAATGTGATGCATCTTCATCTTACAGATGGTGCCGGATGGCGTATGGAGGTGGATGGCTATCCGCGTCTCACTGAATATGCCGCTTGGCGTCCACAGCGCCGTTGGGCCGATTGGGTTGCCGGCGGGGCAAAATACTGCGACCGTAATCAGCAAGGGGCTTATGGTGGATATTACACCAAGCAAGAGTTGCGCGACCTCGTCAAATATGCCGCCGAGCGACACATAACTGTTATTCCAGAAATAGAGATGCCTGGTCATAGCGATGAGGTTGTTGCTGCATATCCCGAAATTTCTTGCACCGGAAAAGGTGGTGATGTCTGCCCCGGCAAGGAAGCTACATTCAAATTCCTTGAAAGCGTGCTTGACCAGACCATGGAGATATTCCCTTCAGGTTTGATTCATATTGGAGGAGATGAAGCCGCCAAAGGAGAATGGCATAACTGTCCCGACTGCATCAAGCGTATGAAAGATGAGGGCCTAAAAGATGTAGACGAGCTTCAAAGCTACCTTATCAAGCGTATTGAGCGCTATGTCAATGCGCATGGTCGCAATATCATAGGGTGGGATGAGATTCTTGACGGTGGTGTGGCTCCAAACGCCACGGTTATGTCTTGGCGCGGTACCCAGGCCGGTGTGCGCTCGTTGAACGAAGGTCACGACGTGATTATGACACCTGTGGGATGTTGCTATATCGATTATGCTCAGGATGCACCGTTCCGCGAACCCGAATCCATCGGTGGTTACACCCCGCTGCGTAAGGTTTATGACTACGAACCGCTGGAACCGGGCATTGATCCCGAGAAAGCTTCTCACCTCAAGGGCATTCAGGCCAATCTGTGGGTTGAGCGTGTCACTGAGGATTCCCATGCCGAATACATGTATTATCCGCGTGTGTATGCCATCGCTGAAATCGGTTGGAGCACTCCCGAAAAGAATTACGACGATTTTCATCGCCGCGCACTTGTCTACAACGGTATCATGAAGAGCAAAGGCTACAATGTATTTAACCTTGCCGATGAATATGGCGAACGCCCTGAGTATAAAACCCCGTTGGAGCATCAGGCTCGTGGCGCTAAAGTGATATATGCCACCCCTTATAGCAAAAAGTATTCCGCTAATGGTGACACTTCGCTCACCGATGGCGCGCTTGGCGGATGGAGTCATGGCGACGGCCGTTGGCAAGGGTGGACCACCGATGTGGACTTGACAGTGGATCTCGGTAAAATTATGCCTGTTCATTATGCCGGAGCATCGTTCATGCACTCCGAAGGTGCTTGGATACAACTGCCTGAGCATGTTACGATATCGGTGAGCACCGATGGTGTTACATTCAAGGAAGTGGCGAGGATAGCCAACGATGTGGATCCGACTTATCCCAAGATTATGGTCAAGAACTATGGCGCACCTGTATCAGGCGAGGCTCGTTTTGTGCGTTTCCAGGCCAAGCAGAATCCTCGTCCGGGAGCATGGCTCTTCATTGACGAACTTGTGGTTAACTAACCTCTAAAACATTTAGTATGAAATTAACAAAAGGGCGACCCGCTAATATGGAGGGTCGCCCTGCTTCTGAAGTAGCGGTTTATGATTTTTTGGACAGGCTTGATGTGGAATACCAGACATTGAGTCATCCGGCGGCATTTACCATGGAAGAGTGCGAGGCTGTTCGCAAGGTCATTGATACACCTGTTTTTAAAAACCTCTTTCTTACAAATAAGCAGCAAACGCTGTTTTTCCTCCTAATGATGCCGGCCGACAAACCGTTCAAAACCAAATATCTTTCATCGCAATTAGGTTGTGCCCGATTGTCGTTTGCTTCTGTCGAGCATATGCAAGCAATGTTGCATATAACCCCCGGGGCGGTATCACCAATGGGGTTGATTCATGACACAGACCATAAAGTCAGGCTTATAGTGGATTCAGACTTGAAATCCACAGATCGTTATGCATGTCATCCGTGTGTCAACACAGCTTCTGTGGCCATAACTCTTGATGATTTGCTCAACAAAGTGGTCACGGCCACAGGTCACGATTACACATGGGTCACTCTTCCCCACGAAATTTGACAAATAAGCACAAGAAAATATTAATCCTTGCACAGATGCACATCCATCTGTGGGAAGGGGAATGAGGCTCCTATTTGTGGCAATCGGGTGTAGAATGCCTCGTTGTAGTCATAGAACACACCCCAGAAATCACTGCTCTTGACCCACGCGCGCACGGTAAGCACTATCGCGCTGTCTCCTAATTCTCCAAGACGCACTGTCGGGGTGCGGTCCACGGCAGGACGCAATTGGCGTAACCGAGCCTCTTGGCGCTTTTCTCGTTCCGCGATATCAGCACGTATGGCCTCGCGGCGTGAGAACAATTTGCCCCAGAAACCTTTGGGAGCCTCTTGTTGGATGGTCATGGTGTTTTCCTGTGGCAAGTTGGCATCATCATTGTTGTCAAGAGAATGAGTGCCTTGGATTATGCGCTTGTCGCTGCTGAACATTTCAAGGATAAGTTTTCTTGCCGATTCCACATCGTTGCCGTAGCTTAACGATATGTCCCATTGTACACGGCGGTAACGCTCGCGGCTCCAGTTGTTGATGCTTCCGGTAGAGAGTCCTCCGTTGGGTATTATGATAGACTTATTGTCCGATGTGCATATGATGGTGCTGAAAATCTGAATTTCCATGACCGTTCCGGCATACCCTTGTGCCTCAATGTAATCACCTATCTTGTAGGGCTTGAGAAGCAATATCAGCACACCGCCTGCAAAATTCTGCAAGGTGCCGCTCAATGCCATACCTATGGCAACGCCGGCAGAGGCAAACAGCGCCAGGAACGAGCTTGTGGGAATTCCCAGAATGCCTATTACCGTGATTATAAGTATGAAATAAAGCACTATGCGTATGAGCGACAAAATGAATGTACTCAAGGACGCATCCACATTGCGGTGCAGCAATATGTTGCCCACAAAAGTATGGATTTTGTGTATTATGAATTTTCCGACATAAAACACCGCTATGCTTATGGCTATGCTTATGGCAAGTTCCACGGTGCCGGAGGCTATGCGGCTTAATAAATCATCAAATGTAAGATTTTTTAGCGCTGCGGCGTGAGTTTCGGCGCTTTCAGCGGTTGCGGTGTCCACAGAAAACAGGTTGTCCGGTAATTGTAGCATAAAAATTAAATTGAAAAATATGTTTTGCAACTGCAAAATTACTCATAATTGAGAAAATCCGTTATCTTTGCGCCTACAAAACTGATTATAATATTCAAATTACTTTATATCTTCTAATCATGGTCAACTCTAAACCTTACGTTATCGGTATAGACATGGGCGGCACCAACACTGTGTTCGGCATTGTTGATGCTCGCGGTATCGTTCTTGCAAGCAACTCTATAAAAACCAGAAAACACGCCAATATCAACGACTATATTGACGAACTGTACGAAGAAACTATGCGCCTGGTTAGGCAGCTTGATGTTGAGGGCAAGATTTTCGGTATCGGTGTAGGCGCTCCCAATGCCAACTATTTCACCGGTATGATTGAAGATGGTGTGAACCTCCCTTGGCCCACTCCAATACCTTTCGCTCAGATGCTCAGCGACAAGTTCGGCATTCCTGTGGCTATTACAAACGATGCCAATGCTGCGGCTATAGGTGAAATGACCTATGGTGCTGCACGCGGTATCAAAGATTTCATAATGATTACTCTCGGCACCGGTGTAGGTAGCGGTATTGTTATCAATGGACAGCTCGTGTATGGTCATGACGGCTTTGCCGGTGAACTTGGCCACGTGGTTGTGAAGCGCAACAATGGTCGCCTTTGCGGTTGCGGTCGCACCGGATGCTTGGAAACCTATTGCTCTGCAACAGGCGTGGCACGCACTGCTCGTGAGTTCCTTGAATTGCGTGAAGACCCATCTTTGCTCCGCAACATACCTATAGAGGATATCACCTCCAAGGATGTTTATGATGCTGCTATGGCTGGTGACAAGCTTGCTCAGAAAGTGTTTGATTACACCGGTAATATTCTTGGAGAGGCTTTGGCTGATTTCACCGTATTCTCGTCGCCCGAAGCATTCGTGCTTTTCGGAGGTCTTGCCAAGAGTGGAGAATTGTTGCTCAAACCGTTGCGTGAAAGCATGGAGCGCAATATGCTCAGCATTTGGAAAGGCAAAGTCAAGATTATTCCCTCTGAACTCAAGGAAGCCGATGCCGCTGTGCTTGGAGCCAGCGCTTTGGGTTGGGAAGCTAAATCTGCCAATTCCACAATGGCTCAGCCCTCAAGCACTGCGCCTGCAGCGCCCATCGCATAACAATTGTTTACCCGAATATAATGGGGACCGCCTTTGTGCGGCCCCTGTTTTTTCTTAACGCTTTTTTATGAAACGCAATCCCGATTATCAGTTTGAGCTTGTCATACGTGTGCGCGACTACGAAGTGGACTCGCAGGGCATTGTCAACAATGCCAATTACCTGCACTATATGGAGCATACCCGCCATGAGTTCTGTCGTCATGCCGGCACTTCGTTCCGAGACATGCAGCAGCAGGGTATAGATCCGGTGTTGCGCAAGGTGGAGATTGAGTACCTTACACCTCTACGTTTGGGCGAAGAAATGGTGAGCAAACTGGCCATGAGGCGAGAATGTGCAAAGTTCGTGTTTGAACAAGACATCTACAAACTCCCAGGAGGAGAGCCGGTGGCCAAAGCCGATATTTGGGTAGTGTGCCTGGAAAACGGACGGCTTACCAAAGGAGATGTGCTTGCACAAGCGTTTTCAGAATATCTTTGATGGACACCTCGTTGGTATATAAAATCGCATTTGCCTCCTTGCGTGGCATTAATGCCGTGATGGCAAGGGAGCTGATGGCGCGTCTTGGTTGTGAAGAAGAATTCTTCCGCGCGTCAGGCTCTCGTCTTGCAGCCATCATGGGATTTCGCAACAGGTTTATGGAGCAGGAATACCGAGGCAAGATTCTTGACGAAGCCCGTCGCGAATATGATTTTGTATGCGCCAACTCCATCACCCCGGTTTATTATACCGATTCTAATTATCCGACCCTTTTGTCCGATTGCGATGACGCGCCGTTGATGCTTTACACCCTCGGCTCCGCCGATCTCAATCATCAGCACACCATTGCCGTGGTAGGCACCCGCAATGTCACGCCCTATGGCCTTGATTTCACCGACAAGCTTGTCAAAGGGCTTGCTGAGCGAGTGCAGGGCGGAGCTACGGTGGTAAGCGGCTTGGCTTATGGAGTGGATGTTGCCGCTCACAAGGCTGCCTTGCGCTATGGATTGCCAACAATTGGTGTGCTTGCCCATGGACTTAACACCATATATCCGGCAACGCATCGTTCTGTGGCGGCCGACATGGTGCGCCAAGGTGGAGGTTTGGTTACGGATTACCGTTCTGTTGACACTATTCACAAAGGTAACTTTCTTGCCCGCAATCGTATTGTGGCCGGCATGAGCCATTGTCTGATAGTCGTGGAATCGGCCCGCAAAGGTGGAGCCATGGTCACAGCCAAGATCGCATCCGGATATTGTCGCGATGTGTTTGCTCTTCCGGGACGCACTTCCGATACATATAGTCAAGGGTGCAACAGACTGATCACCCTTTGTGTGGCCAAACTGGTGCAGGATGTGGACGACTTGATTGAGGATATGAACTGGCCGTGTGTCAAACCCGAAAAACAAAACAGTCAAATGTCGCTGTTCAATACACTCACTCCCGACCAAACAGCCGTTGTTCAATATCTCGCCACCCACACCGAAGCGCAAATCAATCGCCTTTCGGTGGATCTTGACATCCCGGTGGGGCGGCTTATGTCGGCGCTCATTGAATTGGAGTTCCAAGGGTTGGTGTTGGCATATCCCGGAGGCTCCTACCGTAAGGCACAGCCATGATCTTTAATGCTGTTAAAATTGTTATACTGCAAAATTCAAGTAATATATGGAAAAGAAAACTATAGCATCATCCGAGCTGATCATCAATCCCGACGGCTCTGTTTTTCATCTGCATCTGCTTCCGGAGCAGCTTACCGACCGAATTATTCTTGTGGGCGACCCTGCAAGAGTCAACATGGTTGCTGATTTCTTTGACACCCGCACATTTGAAGTGCAGAGCCGTGAGTTTCACACCATCGGTGGCACATATCGCGGCAAGCCCATAATGTGCCTCAGTCACGGCATCGGACCCGACAACATTGACATTGTTATCAACGAACTTGACGCGTTGGCCAACATTGACTTCTCAACACGCGAAGTGCGCCCTCAGCATCGCACTCTCCATATGGTGCGCATAGGCACCAGCGGAGCGCTACAGCCCGAACTCAAACTCGGCACACCTGTGATAGCCGACAAAGCCATCGGTTTTGATGGAGTGCTCAATTACTACGCAGGACGCAACGATGTGGCCGATCTTGACTTTGAACAGGATTTTTGCAAAAGCGTGGACTGGAACCCACTGTGGGCAAAACCCTATGTTGTCAATGCCGACGAACATTTGGTAGACCTAATAGGACAGGACGACATGGTGCGAGGTGTCACCATATCGGCAGTTGGGTTCTACGGCCCCCAAGGGCGTGAACTACGATTACCGTTGGCCAACCCCGATCTTAACAGCCGAATAGAACAGTTCCGCCACAACGGGTGCAAGGTAACCAATTATGAAATGGAAAGCGCCCCCCTCCAAGGTCTTGCACGCCTTATGGGACACAAAGCCATGACCGTTTGCTCCATCATAGCCAACCGCATGCGCCACGATGCCACTCCTAATTACAAAACAGCCGTGCGCGACCTCATAGGCACCGTCCTTGATCGCATTTAGACACACCCCCAAAACAGAAAATGCGCAGCCGCTTGGTTAAAAGCCAAATGGCTGCGCGTTTTTGTATTTACTTGATCCTTTCTTAATAATGTAAAATAGTGCGTTTGTGTAAGGGTGGAAAGTGTAAAATAGTGCGTTTGTGTAAGGGTAAAAAGTGTAAAATAGTGCGTTTTGTTGAATTTGTTTTGTATCTTTGCATCAGGTAAGACTTATATGGATAAAAGGGTTTTAGAAAATATACTCGCAGACCAAGCTGAGGAGCTGGCGATGAAACAGACCATTCGGTTCTGTCAACGAAAAGAAGAAGATAGGATTGACTTGGACAGTACACAGGCGCAGGTCGTGATTGGAGTTAGACGAAGCGGCAAGTCTACGCTTTGTTACAATGCTCTTACGCGAAAAGGTGTCAAGTTTGCATATGTCAATTTTGATGACGAACGGCTCATACGTCTCACGGCTGATGATCTTAATGATGTATTGGAAGTGTTGTATAAAATTAATGGTGATTTTAATTACCTGTTTATTGATGAAATTCAAAACATTCCCGAATGGTATTTGTTTGTGAACCGTCTTCTGCGTAAGATGATGCATGTTGTCATTACTGGTTCAAATGCGAAGTTGCTTAGTGGCGAACTTGCCACACACCTTACTGGACGCCATCATACTATAACACTATATCCTTTTTCTTTTGCCGAGTATTGCGATGTTAATGGTATAGATGTCAGTTCTATGACAACAAAATCTATAGCTGCGCAACGATCTGCGTTTGATATATATATGCGTCAGGGTGGCTTTCCTGAACTTCAGTTCGTCAGTGATACGCATAATTATATTACGAACTTGGTCAACAATGTTTTGACTCGCGATATTGTGCAGCGTTTTGATATCAAGTACATATCGGCTTTTGAAAGGTTGTCGCATCATCTTCTTAACATAGCCCCTGCTGTTATTGTAGACAAGGCATTGCAGGAATTATTTGGTTTTAAGTCGCAACATACATCTAAGAACTATGTGAGTTATCTCAAGCAGGCATATATGTTGGTTGGACTATGCAAATATTCGCCAAAAAGTCGTGTCCGGATTGTGGGTGAAAAGGTTTATCCTATAGATGTTGCGTTGATGAATAATCGTGAGGATGCTTTTGCTGGCGAAAATTTTGGTTGGCGTCTTGAAACTATTGTGTATTTGGAATTGCTACGCAGATACAAAGTCCGAGGTTTTGACATTTACTATTATATTGATCGTGGTGGTGAGTGTGATTTTGTAATATGCGATGGAAATAAGGCCATACTTGCCGTGCAAGTGTCCTATGATATATCAACACCAAAGACACGAAAGAGAGAAGTCTCGGGACTTGTATTGGCGGCAAGAAAAACTGGATGTAAGAATTTACTGCTTTTAACGGATCATCAATACGAGGATATAACCCAAGACGAATACAACATCGTTATAAGGCCGGCCTACTACTATCTTCTACGGCAGGAGACACTCTTAAAATAAAGGCGTGTTGCTTGTAATCTGAAAAATCAGTAACTTTGCAGCTCACTAACTGTTAAGCTAACGAATTATATAAGATATGGCACTTCAATGTGGTATTGTGGGGCTTCCCAATGTGGGAAAATCCACCCTTTTCAACTGTCTGTCAAACGCCAAGGCACAGTCTGCCAACTTCCCTTTTTGCACAATTGAGCCTAATGTGGGTGTGATAACCGTGCCCGATGATCGTCTCACCACCCTTGTGGAGATGTGTCAACCCAAAAGCGTGGTGCCTGCCACTGTGGAGATTGTGGATATCGCCGGTCTTGTCAAAGGCGCAAGCAAGGGTGAAGGTCTGGGCAACAAGTTTCTTGCCAATATTCGTGAAACAGATGCCATAATCCATGTGCTTCGCTGCTTTGACGACGACAATATCACCCATGTGGACGGCACTGTGGATCCTGTGCGCGACAAAGAGATTATTGACTACGAGCTTCTTATCAAAGACCTTGAAACAGTTGAGAGCCGTATCGCCAAAACACAGAAGCAGGCTCAAACCGGAGGTGACAAACTCGCCAAGATGCAATACGAGGTGCTCTCCAAATTCAAGGAAGCCCTGGAGCAAGGCAAACCGGCACGTTCTGTAGAGTTTGACACTGTTGACGAGCAGAAATATGCACGCGATTTATTCCTGCTCACCAGCAAGCCCGTATTGTATGTATGCAATGTTGACGATGCCTCAGCGGCTACTGGCAACGCCTACGTTGAAGCCGTGCGTCAGGCTACAGCCGATGAAAACGCTCAGATATTGATTGTTGCTGCACAAACTGAAGCCGAAATTGCCGAACTTGATACATTTGAAGACCGTCAGATGTTCCTTCAGGAAATAGGACTTGAGGAAAGTGGAGTGTCGCGCCTCATTCGTGCCGCCTACTCTTTGCTTGATTTGCAAACATTCTTCACTGCCGGAGCCGATGAGGTTCGTGCATGGACATTCATGCGAGGCAGCAAAGCTCCCAAATGCGCAGGAATCATACACACCGATTTTGAAAAAGGTTTCATCCGGGCAGAAGTCATAAAATATCAGGATTATGTGGACCTTGGTTCCGAAGCTGCCGTGCGTCAGGCCGGAAAAATGAACATAGAAGGCAAGGAGTATATAGTTCAGGACGGAGACATCATGCATTTCCTCTTCAACGTGTAATCTTTCATATCTCCATAAATTCCAAAGCCGCGTCATTGATAAGATGACGCGGCTTTGTGTTAATATTGCAGTTCACATCTTTTAATCACTTTTAGTGCTGACAGAATGCGACTATCTTCACTGCATATTGTTTTAATCAATGTAGTTGGGAAACTCCCTACATCCATCGTCCCTGATTTATAGTAGTGATTACTGGGGGTCAGGGCTCTCATAAATAAATAGTTGAAACGGCAGGGGCGGGACACCTAAGTGTCCCGCCCTTTGTCAATCCATCTGTTGATTATTTCTTGAAAGTCAGAAGCAGTATGTTCTGTCGGGTATCACAACTGCGGTGATTGGAATTGAGCACCTCTTTTACCTCATATCCATGTTCGGAGAGCAGAGGCTCAATCAATTCGCGATCCGATTCGCCCACAAGCAGATGCCCCGACTGTGGAAGCGATTCCGGATTGAGCACGCGCACACGGTCGTGAAGATAAAAATTCACGGTGTAATAGCGGAGCATATCAGTGCTTACCCACGAATATATCTCGGCATCGGCAGGCACGGTTTGTTGCACCGCTTCTGCCACCGGACGGTCACTTTTGGCTCCTAATATCACAGGTAGCACACCTCCGGCAGTCAGCCATAGCATTACAAAAGTAGTGGCCACAGCAGCGTTGAAGCAGAACAGCGGTTTGCGACACAATAGCAGATAAAGAGTCTGAGCGCCGCATCCCATGCATATCAGCGTCAGTCCCCATCCCACGAAGCCTTGTGGTATATTGGCCAGCAACGAAGCCAGTGGTTCATGAACCATAAGCATGACACCGCGCCAATGTGCATAGATCAGCACAATCGGCACCGCCACGGCCAATCCGGCAATGATTCCGCAATAACATTTGAGCAAACGGCGGGCGGCAAGAGTGCTGTTGGCCATCCACAGAACCAGCAGAGTCAACATATAGGCCATGAACGGATACATAGGTAGCAGGTACACACTGCGTTTGCTTGAAGGGATGCAGTAAAACACGAATATCACGCCCGCGCACACTGTTGCAAACAGTGTGGCCGGATGCATCCGGCGCATTCTCCTCCAACTGTCGCCTATCCAGCTTGTATGAGCCAGCACCTTCCAGCGGGCCACAGGCAGAGCCATTACAGCCAGCAGAGTGTAGGGGAGCCATCCCGCAATTAAAGTCACTATATTGTACCACCAAGGGTTCACGTGCGATTCATAGCTCATAGTTCCGGTGAGACGACCGAAATTCTCCTCCCAAGCCAGGTCAAAGAACTCTTGTCCACCTATTTGCCATGCCGCCACATACCACATTGCGGGCACTGTCAGAGCTAATAAACCTGATGCAGCCATGCGACCTGACAATGGCCAGAATTTGTCACCCCTTAGCAGTCCGAACACACCGAGACATACGCACGGCAGAAATATCGCCACAGGGCCCTTGGTGAGCATGCCCATGGTCATGAGTAGAATAGCGATCCACGGTAGCCCTTTGTATCCAGAATTGCGGTAATTGTACAGCGAGTATAAAGCTCCCACTATACACGCTGTCAGCACCATGTCCACACGGCAGGCCATCCCCGCACGCCACACCTCTATGCAGCTGACCAGTACAAGAGCGGTCATGCCACCGCGTCTCCGAGAGCCGGAATGGCGTTTGAAAAACTTGTATGTGGCCACACCCATAGCTATCACAGCTATGGCGCTTGGCAGTCGGGACGAGAACTCCGTCACTCCGCCGGTGATAAGCGAAATCACGGCAATACACCAGGCCAGGAATGGAGGTTTGTATGGAATGTCGCCGCCAAAACTTTCAGGCAATATCCAATTGCCGCTTTGCAGCATGCTCACCGCCACTATAGCCTCGCGAGGCTCGCCCTTGGTGTTGAATAGCGACATCCCAAGCCAAGGCAGGAATGTCAATGACAAAAGTATCAGCACTATAAGCGTTGAGTGACGGCGTAATATATCGGTAATGTTCATAATTGTAGCTCTATATGATGGCAAATTTAATGAATTTTCCTAAATTTGCACCCCCTATGGCACAACATCGCTCATTGTTAATCATCAACCCTATTGCGGGTACATCATCAAAGCAGCAGCTGCCTGAGGCTGTGGCTCAGGCTCTTGAATCGTTCGGCACCGAGGTTGTTGTGAAACACACCGGTGGTAGCGGCGATGCCACGCGGTTTGCTCGCGAGGCTGTGAGCCAAGGGTTTGATGCCGTGCTTGCAGCCGGAGGCGATGGCACTGTCAACGAAACAGCCAAAGGTCTCTCCGGAAGCAATGTTCCGTTGGGTATCATTCCTTGCGGGTCAGGCAACGGGCTTGCGCGTCATTTGGGAATCCCTCTTGATATAAGAGGGGCTTTGGATGTGCTCAAGCAGCGTAACATTGTTGGTTGTGACCACGGTAGTGTCAACGGCCATCCGTTTTTTTGCACCTTCGGCATCGGTTTTGACGCCACTGTGAGCGATGTGTTCGCTCGGTCCAAGCAGCGTGGCAAACTCACTTATGTGCGGTCCACTGTAGAGCAATATTTCTCTTATCAGCCCGAAACATATGCAATCTCTGCCAACGGTGTTACCATCACAGAGAAAGCGTTTCTTGTTGCCGTGTGCAACGCTTCTCAGTACGGAAACAACGCCTATATAGCTCCCAGGGCATCTATCACCGATGGGCTTTTGGATGTGACCGTGGTGCATGCTGGCAATCTTCTTACCACAGCACTTGTCGGGTTGGATCTTCTTACGGGTATGATAGAGGAAAACATGCTCACACACACGTTTCGTTCCGATCAGATACTCATAGAGCGTTCTTCACCCGGGGCCGTGCATCTTGATGGCGAGCCGTTGAGCATGGGCACTGAGTTGCATGTGCAATGCCATGCAGGAGCATTGAGAGTGTTCACGCCCAAGAGTGATGCTCCTTTTGTTCCTATCATAACACCCGCGCGTGATATGATGCGTGACCTCCGGTCTCAGCTCCGCACACTCCTGAACATATGAAAGCCACATTTGCCAGATTCAGAAATTGGTTGGCCGGATTGTCCTTTCGTTCGGGATTGATTGTGGCCGGCGTTTGTGTGCTTTGTTATGTGATTTCGTTTGCTCAAATGCTTCTGCCCATATCGGTAGGAGCCAAAAGTGTGTTGTGGGTTATATTCTACGGTTTTGCCAAGGCATTTCAGTATACGGCCATTGCCATACTTGGCAAAAGCGGAATTCAGCGAATACGCCAACGATTCAAGCCAAATAAACAATAATTGGTTTTGTGATTTTTATTTTTTAACTTTGTCGCGAAAATTTTAGCACATCATGGACCGTAAAGTCAGAGTAAGATTTGCGCCCTCACCAACCGGGCCTCTTCATATAGGCGGTGTTCGTACCGCGTTGTACAATTATTTGTTTGCACGCCGTAATGGCGGTGATATGATTCTTCGTATAGAGGATACTGATTCCCAGCGTTTTGTTCCCGGAGCCGAAGAGTACATCAATGAGGCTTTGGCTTGGCTTGGCATCAATATTGACGAAGGTGTGAAAGAAGGCGGAGCTTATGGCCCCTACAAACAGAGTGAGCGTCGCGACATCTATCGTGAGCATGTCAAGATGCTTCTTGACAATGGTAAGGCATATATTGCGTTTGACACTCCTGCTGAATTGGAGGCTGCGCGTGCCGCCACTCCCAACTTCCAATACGATGCATCTACCCGAGGCTCTATGCGCAACTCTTTGGCCTTGGGCGAAGAAGAGACTGCTCGTCTTATAGCCGAAGGGCACCCGTATGTGGTTCGTTTCAAAATTGAACCCGGACGTGATGTTGAGGTCAACGACCTTATCCGCGGTAAGGTGACAATTAACTCTTCTGTTCTTGATGATAAGGTGCTTTACAAGAGCGCTGATGATCTTCCCACATATCATTTGGCCAATATTGTTGACGACCATCTGATGCTTGTAAGCCATGTGATACGCGGAGAGGAATGGTTGCCCAGTGCACCGCTTCATGTATTGCTTTACGAGGCTTTCGGTTGGGCCGACACCATGCCACAGTTTGTGCATCTGCCTCTTCTGCTGAAACCCGATGGCAAAGGCAAGCTCTCCAAGCGCGATGGTGATCGTCTCGGATTCCCTGTATTCCCACTTGAATGGCACGATCCCAAAAGCGGAGACATATCTGCAGGTTATCGTGAAAACGGTTATCTACCGGAGGCTGTAATCAATTTCCTTGCTCTTTTGGGTTGGAATCCCGGTGATGATACCGAGATCATGAACATGGATGAACTGATACATCGTTTCAGTTTCGACCATTGCAGCAAATCCGGAGCCAAATTTGATTTTGAGAAAGGCAAATGGTTCAACCATAAATATCTACAGGAAGTTTCTTCATCCCAGCTCGCTCAGATGTTCAAGCCTGTGCTGGTGCAGAATGGTGTTGATGCCAATGCTTTCAGCGATGAGTATATAGCTCGTGCTGTGGATATGGTCAAGAGCCGTATCAATTTTGTGCGCGATCTCTGGTTGCAAGCTAAATTTTTCTTCGTAGAGCCTACCGAGTATGAACCCAAAAGTGTTCGTAAGCGCTGGAGTGTTGATACACCCCGCATCATGGGCGAACTGATAGAGGTGCTTAAGGGACTTGACGATTTTTCAAGTGCGGCTGCGGAACCTGTGGTGCTTGCATGGATTGAGCAGAAAGGTTATCACCTTGGAAATGTTATGAATGCATTCCGTTTGGCTGTTGTGGGAGAATGCAAAGGCCCGCATATGTTTGACATTACGGAGCTGATGGGTCTTGATGAGACTGTTCGTCGCATTCAACTTGCCATTGACCGAATCACTCCCCCTGAGGCTTAATCTTCATACCATATCCGCCACGGCATGAACATGCTTTACAATATCGGCATCCGCGCCTATGCGCTTGGTGCCAGGATTCTTGCACTGCGCAATCCAAAGATTGCCCGTATGGTGCAGGGGCAGAAACAGACACTTTCCAGGTTGCGCAATGCATTGCAGCCCGGAAAGCGTTATGTGTGGGTGCATGCGGCATCGCTTGGCGAGTTTGAGCAAGGAAGGCCGTTTATAGAAAAGTTGCGCAGGGAGAATCCGCAGCTTGGTGTGATTCTCACATTCTTTTCCCCATCGGGCTACGATGTGAGGTGTAATTATTCCGGTGCCGACATTGTATGTTATCTTCCTTTTGACACTCCTGGTGGAGCTCGCAAGTTCATAGATGTGGCGTGTCCGGTAATGGCCGTGTTTGTCAAATATGAGTTCTGGGGCAACTATCTTGGTGAGTTGCATAAACGTGGTATTCCCACATATATAATTTCAGCCATATTCCGGCCATCTCAACCGTTCTTCAAGTGGTGGGGAGGAATGTTCCGCAATATGTTGCGTTGTTTTGACTCCATTTTTGTTCAGGACGAGCGTAGTGCTGCTTTGTTAGGTGGTATTGGGTTTGAACGGAACGTGATTGTTGCAGGAGACACGCGCTTTGACCGTGTCACAGATATACTTAACACCACAGTGCAAATGCTGGCTGTGGAGCAATTCGTGGCTTCATCGCCGCTCACTATTGTGTTCGGCAGTTCATGGTCGCAGGATGAGGAGTTGTATGTGCATTGGCTAAAAGCGCATCCACAGGTCAAGGCCATAGTGGCTCCTCATGAATTTGACAATGGGCGCCTTGAAAAGCTGCGCCATCTTGGAGCGGGTTCAGGTGTATTGCTTAGCGAGCTTGAGGAGGATACGGAGGCTTGTAAAGATGCTCAGGTATTGGTGATAGACTGTTTCGGCAAACTGTCCAGCTTGTATCGCTATGGCGACATGGCGTATGTAGGTGGTGGTTTTGGCGATGGTATTCACAATATTAATGAGGCGGCTGTATATGGCATTCCGGTGCTTTTCGGCCCAAAGCATAAGAAATTCAAGGAAGCCTCTGATCTTATAGCCTGTGGAGGTGGATTCTCGTTTTCCACTCGTGCCGGATTGGAGCATATACTTGACTCCATGCTTTCTGATGACACTAAGCGTATTGATGCTGGCAATAAAGCCGGAGAGTACATCAAAAGTCAGCTCGGAGCCACTAACAAAGTTTTCAACCATATATTCTCATGAACGGAGATAAGATTGATTTCGGGTCGGGCGACATCTCCCGGCTCTTTCGTGCTATGTTTTTCCCAACGCTTGTTGGTATGGTGAGCCTTACTTTACTCAACATATTTGACGGTATGTTTGTGGGACATGGTGTGGGTAGTGATGGCCTTGCTGCAATTAACATTGTAGCTCCATTGTTTCTCATTTGTACCGGTATTGGACTTATGTTTGGAATCGGGGCTTCTGTTATCGGAGGCATCAGGTTGGCAGAAAACAATGTCAAGTCTGCACGGATTATCATGACACAGGCATATTTGGCTGGAGCTGTGATATTTGCGCTTATTACTGTTTGGGTCTAAACCCGTACCGATAGTGTGTTGTCGCTATTCGGATGCAGTGAACGTCTATTGCCCTTGGCCACGGATTATCTGTTGTGGATAATGCCCGGTTTATGCTTCTTGTTTCTGCAATGTGCAGGTATGATGCTTATCAGGCTGGACGGTAGTCCGCGTTATGCCATGAGTGTACAGATTGTGTCGGCTGCGGTAAACATATTCCTGGACTGGCTTATGGTTTTTCCGTTGCAAATGGGTATTAAAGGGGCTTCCATTGCCACATCTATTTCATGTATCGTAGGTGGACTGATGGTTCTGTTTTATTTTCTGCGTCTTTCGTCTCGGCTGAAATTCTATCGGTTGGAGTGGAGTCACAAATCCTTGCTGTTGTCATTGCGCAACATCGGTTATATCTCACGTATCGGCTTTGCCACGTTTCTAAGTGAATTGGCTATGGGGGTGATGATGGTGTCAGGAAACTACAATTTCATGAAACTTTTGGGAGAAGATGGTGTAGCGGCCTTCGGTGTAGGATGTTATCTGTTTCCTGTGATATTTTCTATCAGCAATGCCGTTGCTCAGTCCGCTCAACCTATCATCAGTTTCAACTATGGCATTAGCCGTTTTGACCGCATCCGAACCGCATTGAAAGTATCGCTTACAGCTGCGGTTGGATGTGGTGTGATCATAGCTTTGTCCATGTGGGGTGGTGCTTCGGCGCTGGCTGCAATATTCCTGCCTTCAGGGGTGCCCGCGTTTGAATATGCCGCCCACGGTTTGCCGTTGCTGGGCACATGTGCCATATGTTTTGCTGTCAACATCACATTCATCGGGTATTATCAGAGCCTTGATTCCGCGGCGTTGCCCACTGCCTACACTATGTTGCGTGGTGTGATATTGGTTGTGCCCGGATTTATATTCTTGCCGTTGTTTTTAGGGGTTAACGGTCTATGGCTCGCTATTCCTGTGGCAGAGTTTATCACCATGCTGCTCATCTTGTCTGTCTTCGCGCTAACCGCAAAGAATAAATCATAAGTGTTTTTTCATTATTGGAATAGAGGAGAGAGGCTGTTTCCAGAATGTCATTGTGCTCTTGCCGTGCGTTGGCGGAGGGCTGCTCCTTACCGGGG
>CAMWXV010000013.1 GCA_947178305.1 uncultured Porphyromonadaceae bacterium
CATTCCGCTGCCAGCCCCTCACTCAAATTTATAGGAACCGTTATCGCTCTGCCCATAAACAGCGGGAGCCGCCATTAACATAGCGGCCACTGTTACAATTATGGACATCAAGCGTTTTCCCATCAATCAAATTACTGTAATGGTTTGAATGTCATGCGATTTATCACGCCTCGCCATACCTTGTTGCTAAGTTCTGAATTCTCGGTTTCGCCTCCGAACAGATACACATAAGGACAATCCCAACTGGTGATTTCTGTCGCGGCCCTGCTTTGGGTGCCGCAGCACCATACAGGCAAACCGTTAACCGGCATTTCACGCCAGCCGGCCGGGAAGCATGCGCCACGTGACAGCACCTCTGTATACACCACGTTTTGGGCATAAGCCACTGGTGGCAAATAATCTGGAAGTTGCATACTGCGATCGGCTTTCACCCAGTTCAATCCACGGTTCAATGACACGTATACATATGGATTAATTTTGCCATCGGCTTTCCTACCGCCAATAGCCACAAGTGTGGAAACCTCACTGGCCACCCACTGGTTATTAATCTTATAGCTGTAATACGGCACAAGGCATACACCCTCCATCGCAGGGATGCCGTCGGGAGATATGCAGCCCCAACCGAAACCATCGTATGCCCACGTAGCGCCTGTTAATGAGCCGTTTGCAGTGGCTCCACCCACAATCATCAACATTGGGTTTTCCGACCACTTGTTACTGTATGTAACAGCCTGACTGGTACCGACTATAGGGAATTTCGCATCCACAATCTCCTCTGTAGTAGCGGGATAAGTGGTATGATAGTATGTACCGTTGGAGTCTTTACGCACCCCAAGAATTGTGGAGCCGTAAGCACCGAGTATATGGTTCATCGGAACCTGAAGCTCTGTCCAATTAGAACCTTTATCTGTGGATGTCAACAAGTTACCATCTGTATTCACAGCAAACAACGCATCATCGGTGGCTGTGATGCTGTTGATTAGCAGGTTTTCAGGCATATTGCACGTTGTTTTTGTCCAATCACCTGCCGGATTGTCGGTTTCGGCCACACAAGCATCCGTCGTGGAACGTGTGAAACACAGAATTGTTCCACGGTGTTCCACGGTGTGCTGTTCCACGGGATCCGAAATAGAGGTGGGAAGCTCACGCATTGCCGCTTTATCCCAATACAGCAAATCGGCATCAATAGTATGCACGTTGATTTTAATGCTATAATCGCGTTCGTACTTTCCTGAATAGTCCACAAGATGAAGTTTCACATCATTGTGCGAAAAATCTATTGTGTCACTTTTGCTCGTAAGATAATCTATGCTCTGAGACTTGCCATCAGCATCGGTGAAACTGAGAGTTGCGGCACTCACTGTAGGTAATCCGATATTGGCCACAATTTTATTGATTTTAGTACCTTTAGGCAATGAATCCGGATTGTATACCTCAGCCTTGTTCAGATCAATTGTAAAAAACACAGAGTCAAGATTGGCCAGCACCTTATCATCGGCCGACAAGCTGAACGAGGTTACAGCAAGTGACGACGTTATCTGCACTTCCTCAACACTGTTTTCGTCCTCATCATTGTCCTTGTTGCACGACACAGCCGAACCGCACATCATTGCAGCAAGAAACATATATAGGGGCAATTTACACTTCATAATTATGCTATTTTTCAAACTGCAAAGTTAACAACAATTTCAATAACTAATGTTGCTTTATAGTTAAATTCTGTAACTTGTTTATTTATAATAAACTCATTGTGGTTTATTGAGGAGGATGGAGCGTGGGCGGTGGGGATTATTTGTCTAAGTTGTAGTCGGATGAAGCGGGTAAAAGGAGCTCCTTGCCGAGCGCCAAGCCAATGAAAGCCGCCGTTTGCCACGGTTTCATTTCTGATTTATCCTGATACCTAAACTGTGGCACCTCATGAGAGGGTTCTGTTTTCACCACAAGCGATTTATAAACCTCGGGATACATAATCATGCGCGAGAGGTCAAAGGAGACGGTTTTGAACAGGCGGAATGTCTCAATACCCATGCGACCGCTGAATTCTGCATCATTGCCAAGCGTGGTGTCGCTTTTCAACAATGGCAGCTGAGGTATGACCACCGTGGCATCTCCTATGACAAGCGGCATGTCTTTGACATCATAGTACCGACTTTCAATGACTCCGCCGGACCCTGCCATCCGCACGCTGTCCGGGGCAAGATTCAATGACATATGTTTTTGGAACATGGAAAGCGTGTTGGAATACAACATTCCGAATGATGAATCACCCGTGTCGGGATTCAGGATCAATCTTTCACCATCAAAGGTGCCGCAATGCAATTTATATATTCCTCCGTTGCTGATGCTCATATTGGTGGCGACATTTTCCGGAATGTCGGATTTTTGCAACACGGCAATGGTTTGATTTGAAAAATCAATTGTTAGATATTTCACAGTTTCCATCACATTGCGACCTATGATAGCATGAAGGTCACGCATATATCGGTCGGCCTCATCGTTGCCCGACTTGATTGTCATGACATAAAACGGCACATTGCATATAGTGATGTCGCCTATTTTCAGCTCTTTTACTACCGCCAACTTCGCCGACTGCGCACCGATTCCACCTGCAACCAAGTTCACATCCAGAATGTCAACGCCCATAGCCATTGCCAATGAATCGGATATGACATTAACCCCAGCACCGGTGTCAAATATCATGCTGCACTCATGGCCATTCATCGCACCATTGATATTCATGGATACAGATTGGGATTTCTCCGACCCTATAGGCTTGAAGTAAAACGGTATAATCGCTTTTCCTTGAAACGGCTTGAGGTCATTTATTTTATATTGCGACAACGCCTTGTATAATGCTATATTGGTTTTGATTCCGGCGATGGTGGCACTGTCAAGATGCTGATGATAAGGCGCTATAGAGGCGTTTATCGACTCCAAGATTTGCACTGCCTTTTCATTTAGCCCCAGTTTGCTGAGGTTGGAGCAAAGTATAGAGCCGACAGACACCACATTGCCAAGATCCAGCTGGCCGCTATTGAGCAATCGGTCGCACAAAGTTGCCGCCTCTTCGGGCCGATTGAAAAAATTGGCCAGCATTGCCTTGCCAAACAAGTCAAGAAACGGATGGACGGAGTCGGCGTTGGTTTCGTAAAACTCGCGAAGCTCAAACCACTTGCCTTGATTCATCAAAGCACCAACCTTTTCATCGGCCGATTGCGCAAACGCACTGATTGCACCCAAAAGCCCCAGCACAAGTATTATATATTTCTTCATAAAGCATATGATTTCCAACACAAATATAGACAATATTTCATGATTATTGAAAATATTCAAGCGCCTTTTCATATGATTTCCAAAAACACATAAGAAATAAGATACACTTATTCGTTTAAGCGCAATTCCTAATTGTCAATCAAAAAGATACCGAATTAAATATTAGTTATTTGGTATGAGTGTGACAAGTATATTGCTACCTATATGCTCAATTGACTTGATTTCTCCTGATGGGATGGGCATATGGGCTGCGCCGTGAGGGGCGAGTTTGAGGGGGGATTGTTCTATGCGGGCTTCGCACCAAAGGTGTGTGCGCACAAATTCCCGAAGGAGCGTTGCTCCACCCTCTACCATCAAGGAGGTGATTCCCTGCTCATACAATTCGTGGAGCAGCTGCTCAAGAGTGCATTCATGGTTTATGTGCAAGCATCCTTGGCCTTGCATAACTGCTGCGTTTTGAGGCACCCGGTTGCGCCTGTCCATGACCACCCGCCGGGGTGATTGTCCGTCCACAAGTCTTACATCCAAACGGCAGTCGTCGGCCAATACTGTGCCGCTGCCTACCATTATGGCATCGTGACGGCTACGCATAAGGTGTACGAGCGTGGCCCCGAGCGGTGACGAGAATTTTACCGGCTCTGTGTTTTCAGTGCGGTCAGAATCCATATACCCATCGGAACTGCATGCCCATTTGAGTGTGACATACGGCATACGGTGTGTGTGTGCGTACATAAACCGTTTATTGAGCATACGACACTCCTGCTCCATGACTCCGCACACCACTTCCACTCCGGCTTGGCGCAGCATGGCTACTCCCCTACCGCTCACTTTTTCAAACGGATCAAGACTGCCAATAACCACACGAGGTATCTGCTTGTCTATGAGCAATTGAGCACACGGAGGTGTTTTTCCGTAGTGTGAACACGGTTCAAGGGTGACATAAATGGTGCTGTGTTTCAACAACTCGGGATTGCGCACCGACGCCACGGCATTGACCTCGGCGTGAGCCTGTCCGCAACGGCGGTGCCACCCTTCGCCTATGATTTGTCCATCATGAACAATCACAGCCCCAACCATGGGGTTGGGCGAAGCGTAGCCCAGTCCGTTACGAGCCAGCTGTATGGCACGTGCCATATAACGGCTGTCTATTTCCATTTGCCGTCGGCTTTTATCAGGTTGACAAGATGCTCCACGGCCTCGGATTCGGGTATGTTCTTTTCCACACATTCCTTTCCGCGATAGAGGCTTATGCGGCCGACTCCGGCTCCCACATATCCGTAGTCGGCATCGGCCATCTCACCGGGGCCGTTGACAATACATCCCATAACACCTATTTTCAGCCCGCGAAGCGATGCTGTGGCTTCTTTTACTGCGGCAAGCGTGCTCTGGAGATTGAACAAGGTGCGTCCACAACCCGGGCACGAGATATATTCCGTGCGCGTGATTCTAAGACGAGCCGCCTGCAATATACCATATGAAAGTGAGACTATCTCTTTGGCTCCCAAAGTGCTGCTTTCAATCCACACTCCATCGCGGAAACCGTTCATAAGCAGTGCTCCAAAATCAACGGAGGCTTGCACCACGATTTCTTCGGCCGACAAGTTGCCATAGTCCACTTTCAGAATCACAGGATTGTCAATGCCTAGCTGTATCATACGATGCAAGGACGACTGCATGGAACCCGGACGATTGGGATGGGTGGATGTCAGCACAAGCAATGTGCCAGGTGTAATATCGCCCCACTGCTCCACTGGCTTGGCGGCATCAACAAGCTTGTATTCAAAATCACCGGCTATCAAATCGGGACGGCGATCGGCATCGTAGCTGTCAACCGAGCCACTGCCCACCACAACCGGAAGATTGGCACCACCGACAGCTCCAACAACAGCTGATTTACGTCGCTGTGGAATTATGGCATCAAAAGCGTCTGCACGACAACCCTCTATATGCGGAGCGTTCTGTAACTGCTCTATATAATCACGCAACATGGCTGCGACAGGCAACTCACACTCAGGCTCTTCGCTGAGCGACACTCTTATTGTGTCTCCGATACCTTCAGCCATGAGAGTGCCTATGCCGACGCACGATTTGATACGACCGTCTTCTCCATCGCCTGCTTCAGTTACCCCAAGGTGAAGCGGGAAATGCATGTTCTCCGCGTCCATAGCCCGCACCAACCGGCGCACGGTTTCCACCATGACGCACACATTAGATGCCTTTACCGAAATGACAACATCAGAGAATCCACGCTTGACACATACACGCAGAAACTCCATGGCGCTTTCAGCCATACCCTCGGGAGTATCGCCATAGCGACTCATAATGCGGTCGGAAAGCGACCCATGATTGACTCCGATGCGCAATGCCGTACCGTGCTCGCGACATAAATCCAAGAATGGAGTCAGAGCATCGTCAATTTTCTGCAACTCGGCGGCATATTCCTGATCGGTGTATTCCAATTTGCGGAAAGTGCGCCCTGGATCTACAAAATTGCCGGGATTGATGCGCACTTTCTCCACAACCTCCGCGGCAGCGAACGCGGCACGCGGATTGAAGTGAATATCGGCAACCAAGGGCACTTCAATCCCACATTCACGTAAACCGGCTCGTATCTCAGCCAAATTGTTGGCCTCGCGCACGCCTTGTGCAGTAAGACGCACCATCTGCGCCCCGGCTTGGGCTATGCGGGTGCATTGAGCCACACTTGCAGCGGTGTCCATAGTGGATGTAGATGCCATGGACTGGAGAACCACCCTTTGGTCTCCGCCTATAACCAAATTGCCAACACGAACCGGAGTGGTGTGACGCCGGCAACAATCAAATTCAGTTGACTTTATATTCATATGACACCTCCTTGAGCTCTTCGTTGGCTTTAACTATCTTGGCAGACAAGCCGGAGCGATACGCCTCAAGACGCTCACGCACCTCATCGTTGCTCAACGCCAATATCTGAGTGGCAAGCACAGCCGCGTTAAGTCCAGCATTAATACCCACAGTGGCCACACTCACACCCGGAGGCATCTGCACGATAGACAGCAATGCATCTCTGCCATCAAGAGTGGAGTTAATTGGTATACCTATAACCGGAACCGGGGTCATGGCGGCAATCACACCGGGAAGAGCGGCAGCCATGCCGGCGGCGGCAATAATCACTTTTATGCCACGTCCTTGCGCACCACGAGCAAACTGCTCCACCTCAGTGGGTGTGCGATGGGCACTGAGAGCATTCATTTCAAATGGTATTTTCATGTCGTTGAGAAACGAAGCTGCTTTCTGAAGTATGGGCAAATCGGATGTACTGCCCATGATTATGCTTACTAATGGAGTCATATAAAATGTATAACGATTGGTTTTATTAATTTCAAACAAAAGTGATTCCGGAACTTATATATACACAAGCAAAGCCAACTGCAAATCCGGCGGCCACTTGCCACGGAGTGTGCCGCTGCATAACAAGGCGCGATGTGCCCACCATGCCACACAGCAGAGCTACCGAAAACACCGGCCACAACATGTCAACAACTGCCAAATGGCTCACGGCCATACGCATGGAGAGAGCCATGAGACCTCCCATAGCGGTCATGTGTGCCGAAATCTTCCACCATTTATTGACCACTATACATATCATCACGGCCAATACCGCTCCGACCATGAACATCACAAGCCACAGCGGAGCTTTGCTCATATGAAGAAAATAACCGCAACCGGTATATCCCAAAAGGGTTATAATATAAGGCAGGGTGCGCTCTTTCTGTTGCTTAAGCACAGGATCCGACAACACTCCGAATTTCCATAACGACCATATACCCAAAAGAGGCAATACGCATACCATCAATGCAACGATGGTCACTACAGACATCCGCGTGGTCAACGGAAGGACACCAAGCGCGGTAAGCCACAAGGCCATTACGACTCCATAGACGGGAACTATGGGCGGGCCGAAAACAAATGATATGAATCTTGCTATCTTGTACATAGGTCACATTTTGCGCCGGAGCCGTCCTACCGGTATTCCGGCTTTTTCTCTATATTTTGTCACCGTGCGCCGCGCAACGGCATAACCTTTCTGATTCATGAGGTCGGTGATGGCACGGTCGCTTAACGGATGCTGCTTGTCTTCACTGTCAATCACAGATTTGAGAGCTTCCAACAACTCATGCGAAGATGCATCGGCACCATCCACAGGACGCTCGTTGAAAAAATATTTCAATGGGTATACGCCAGACGAAGTGGCTACATATTTGCCGGTGGTGGCACGACTTATCACCGACAGATCGTAACCTGTAAGCTCGGCAACATCCCTAAGTATCATGGGGCGTATCCTTGCCACATCGCCTGATTCAAAAAACTCACGCTGCAACTTGACAATAGCTGTCATCACCCTATAGAGGGTGGTATTGCGCATATCCAGCACCTGAATAAAGTTCTGGGCTTCGTCCCTGCGCTGACGCACAAATTTAAGAGCATTGTCACCAAGACGCTGTGGCACATGAATATCACCGGAAAAGCTACTTTCAATCTGCAACCTGGGCACACGATTGAGCGAAGTTATCGTGATATTGCTCCCCTCGCATTCCACAGCAAAGTCAGGAGAAATCTGCCTAAGCCGCTCATCATCTCCAGCCGCCGCAAATGCACTTCCTGGCTTAGGATTAAGAGTACGTATGAGATCTACTATTGACTTTAGCTCATCTTCAGTGACACCAAGAGCCTGCCGTAGCCTATCGTAGCGCATCCGTGAAAAGAGGTCAAAGTAATCGCCAACCATGCTCACAGCAAGCTCAACAAGATGGGTATTGGGCAATCGTTTGAGTTGCAACAGTAAACAGTCGCGCAAGTCTACCGCTCCAATGCCAGATGGCTCCAATGAGCGAACAATCTGCCATATACGTCTCACATCCTCAATACTCACATCCACACCTTCCTGAAAGGCAAGGTCGTTGGTTATTTCGGCCACAGAGCGGGTCATATATCCGTTGGAGTCAATTGAACCGATTATATAACCGGCCACAAGGCGGTCGTCATCGCTCAAATCGTGCTCGGCAAGCTGATTCTGCAGATTATCAATAAGAGTCTCGCCAACTACCGCCACCGGCTCATAATAAGGCGAATCAGGCGAATAGTTACGGGCTTCAAGCCTGTAATGCGGTATTTCATCCTCACTGCCATAGTCAGCCATCTGCAACTCATCGGGCGACTCATTGAAATCGTCTTCCTGATGCACATCAAATTCATCGGCATCGGCTACTTCCAGCGCAGGATTTTCGTCAAGCACACGACGCACCTCATCTTCAAGTTCAGGCCCGGTCATCTCCAGGACATGAACAAACTGCATCTGCATTGGCGATAAGGTTTGCAGTTGCGTTTGCGACAATGAGGTGGTTAGTGCTTCTTTCATATTTTATAAAATTTGTAACGGAGAGAGCTCAAAAAGTATTGTTACTGGTTGTATCCATAACTATAGGCAAACGAACCCATACAGAAATATGGATACTTGGCCACAGCCGCCGCACCAGCGCCTTCACTGCCAACAAGCTGCATGTATACTTTGTCAACCTCGTTCAAGGCACCGAGTTCCACCACAGTCCACTTGGTAATGTATTCGCCTTTATTGCCTGACTCAAGAGGCAACTCCACACTTCCGGTCTTTTTTCCGTTGCGCAAGCCGGTGATTACGAGCTTCACTTTATCAACACGACTGTTTGGTGTAAATGTGCGCTGCATTTCGTAATAAAGCGCAGAACTGTTGCACACAGTCATAGCCTCGGGATAAAACGGAACGACAAAACTCAATGATACACTCGGATTGGCTGGGATAGAAGTAGTACTTTCTTGAGTATCCCATCGTGCCATCATGAAAGGCTCTCCCATAACAGGAGACGCATCCTCGGCATCGGCATTACGCAGGTCTATTACACCGGCCCAATTGGGATAGGTATTGAAATCGTTGCCATAATCCACAGGATTGTAAACACGGCTGGGCACCATGCCGGTGAAACTGCTTGTTGGCAAATTGTAGTTGTACGCGATTTTGAGTCCATCGTAGTTCTGATCAACAGAAGACAGGGTGTAGTTGGTCCACACTCCTTGCTGATTGAATATTATCTGTCCGGGATAGTATCCGGGGGAGAACACGCGTTCGCTCCACATAGAGTCATTGTTGTAATCAGTAGACCCACAAGAGCTAACACCAACCATAGTAGCTACCACAGCTACAATAACCAATAGTTTTTTATAGTTCATAGTCAAATTGTTTTTTTATTGATTAAACCTCGTTAAGTCCGATTTGTTCATCGGCTAAATAATCCCGCTTCGCTTTTTTCCCAAGCAAATCATGCCAAAGCATCGGCGACAAACCATCGCCAGGACGCTTGACCGTAAGATTATCGGCCGAGAAGGATTCTCCGGTTCTTATATTTCTTGAAGCCACAATGCTTTTACGAGCCACTGCAATATTGCTTTTTTCACTATCGCTGACATCCTTGATGCCGGAACCGAGAGCCAATTCCACATTCCGCACAGCCTTTACCATCAATGACAATTCCACAGGGTCAAGCGAAGCCTTGTGATCAGGCCCAGACATGTTTTTATCAAGCGTGAAATGTTTCTCTATGACCTTGGCACCCAACGCCACTGCCGCGATAGGCACCTCTATACCCGGGGTATGATCACTATAACCGACTCCTTTGCATCCGAGTTTTGCAAGAGTGTTCATAGCCTTAAGATTCACATCCTCCATTGGCGTGGGATACTGAGTGTTGCATTGAAGCAAAATTATATCGTGCTTCGGTGTTCCGCATTGAGTCAGCAGTTCTACAGCTTTCTCCACTTCTATGAAAGAACACATTCCGGTGGACAATATCACATTACCTTTCATGGAGCCAATCCGCTCCAAATAAGGCAGATTAGTGATTTCGCCGGAGGGAATTTTCCAATAATCCATGTCAAGTCCGGCAAGCATATCTATGCTCTCTTCATCAAACGGCGAAGAAAGGAACCCGACTCCGCAGCGCTCACATTCGGCTTTCAACACGCCAAAATCATCTGCGCGAAGCTCTAATGACTTGAGCATCTGAAGCTGTGTGTCACCCATCTCGGGGCAATTCGCCTGTTGATACTCCGCCTTACGTGCCGATGCACTGACAAGTTTTTCGGCCTTGAATGTCTGAAACTTCACATAGTCAACCCCGGCTGAGGCCGCGGCCTGAATCATACGTAAAGCCGTGTCAATGGAACCGTTATGGTTCACTCCCGCTTCTGCTATTATTATCGTTCGGTTCATAACAGTTTACACGGATTTCCGGCATAAACGCCACTTTTATCAATACTTTTAGTCACCACACTTCCCATGCCTATAACAGTGCCCGAAGGTATGGCAACATTGCTTCTTATCACCGCTCCGGCACCTATCATCACATCGCTACCGATTGTGACTCCTCCACATATAACTGCGCCAGGACCTATGAACACATTGGAACCGGTGGACACACCATGCTCAATAATAGCTCCAGTGTTAATTACATTGCATTCACCAATATTGGCACCATTAATCACCACCCGGTGCATCACCGCCGAACCGCGTCCAATAATCACGTGGGATGTGACAAGTGCCGAGGATGACACAATGACAGGCATTTCACGACAAGCATAGCGGTCAATTATGCCACGACGCACTTTCATATTTCCATCACGCCCCATCACCACCGCTATATGCACCGGCATTGAGGGATAACGAGCCATGAACTCGCAATCAGTGCCGAGCCAAGGCAATTCCAAACCATCGCAAGGTTCAAAGTCCACATAACCGGCCACAGAATATCCACACGGCATCATCTCCATCAACGACACCGCATGGCCACCTCCGCCTATCAATGCCAGCGTGGTATTCATCGGTTATAGATGTCTGTTTTATACTTGGCCAAATTCTGAGGCTGCACAAACCAGTCAATGGTGGCTTGGAGACCATCGCGCAACGAGTATTCGGGATGCCATCCGGTAAGTTCCTTAATAACAGAGTTGTCACCACACAGTCTGAACACTTCGCTCTTGGCCGGGCGCAGACGCTCGGAATCAACCACATAGCGAACATCACTGTGCATAAGCTCGGCTATGGTGTTCAGAGTCTGCTCCATGGAAACTTCGGTTCCGGTGGCTATGTTTATTTCACGCCCCTCTATACCTTCGGCCTCACCAAGCGCTATGAATCCCTGCGCTGTGTCTTTAACAAAATTAAAGTCACGCGTGGGTGTCAAGTCACCAACTTTTATCTCTTTGGCACCAGCCGCTATCTGTCCTATTATAGTAGGTATAATGGCGCGGGCACTCTGACGCGGGCCATAAGTGTTGAACGGACGCGCAATAACCACCGGGAGGTCAAATGCATTATAGAAACTCTTGGCTATGGCATCAGCCCCTATCTTTGTGGCCGAATACGGGCTTTGAGGCTGCCGCGGATGCAGCTCATCTATAGGCACATATTGCGCGGTGCCGTAAACCTCGCTGGTGCTTGTGACCACAAGGCGACGTATGCCACAATCGCGTGCCGCCTGACACATATTGAGCGTGCCTTTGATATTTGTATCCACATAACTGTCAGGAGCCACGTAGCTATACGGTATGGCTATCAACGCCGCGAGGTGATATACAGTGTCGCATCCTTGAGTGATGTGACGACAAAGATTCGGATCACGTACATCTCCGCACACCACTTCCAATTCAGGCGAATGTATATCCTCAAGCCAGCCCCAGTTATTGAACGAGTTATAGTAGCTCAGCGCCCTAACTTCATACCCTTTGGCCAGCAAAGCCTCACACAAATGAGAACCGATAAAACCATCGGCACCGGTCACCAATACTTTCTTGTTGCTCATATCAGTAATATTACTCCACAAAAATAGTGAGAATTATTGAGATTAAGACAATGGATTGGAAAATAAAGCAATGTGTCGGTTGCCATAAGCAATTGGTTTTGAGGATTGCTTTATTCCATCTCAAATTTATGTAATTCTTCGAGATTGCTGTTTATTTCGGCAAGCTGTTCTTTCGTCTTGCGATACCCTCTTATAGAACCTGTAACCAAAACTGCAATCGCACAAAAAAATATCATTTTATGATATATGTCGCTTTGGAATCCTTTACCTTCAAGATAATAGAATAACACAATAGCAAGAGTAATAGCTGCAATTAGAATTGGGCCGTTGGTCGCAAACAGTTTTTGATAACGCGCTGTTGTTTTCATCATGCCGACAACTCCGTTTTTATATTGGTCGTATTTAGGCAACGCTTTCAGGCAATAAATGCTGTAACCAATACACCCTACTATCAGTGCTTCTATCACAGCAAGGGAATACCAGTGCTGGATAACTCCGCTTGCATATTGTATTGGGAACATTATTGCGAATAGCACAAGCGCATATAAGCCTGTTTTTTCTCTATTGCGGATTTTGTCATAACCGCCTACCGCTTTCTGCGACAGTATCTTTCTCAGGACTTCACCGTTGACAGCCTCGCTCTTTTCAAGGCGAGCATTGAGCGCACCCCAGTTTTTTTTCATTTCGTCTATATCCATAATTGTACTTATTTTAGGAGTTTGACATTTCTTTTAGTTTGTTTTTTACTCGGTTTATTTTAGTGGCAACATTACTTCTTGTGATACCCAATATATCTGCAATTTCTTGATAGCTCAAATCATCAAGCCATAGGAGTATTAGCGCACGGTCGTATTTATCCAATCGTCGTATCAGGCTGTACATTTCCTTGATTTGTTCCGATTTGCTATCTTCACTTATCAAGATGTTTTCCAATTCAGTAGTCAACTGAATATGGGAGCGATGTTTGGTCTGTTTTCTCAATGCAGATACCGCAGTGTGCAGTGCAACCTGATAAATCCATGTCGACAGTTTGCTATCACCCCGGAACGATGGGTAGCTTCTCCACATATTGAGCAGTATGTCCTGGTATAAGTCATTCATTTCGTAACTGCCGGTTGCGTAGGCATTACAAACCTTATATATCAGATTTGAATGGTCAGATACCATTTTTATAAACTCTATGTCCAATTGTTCTGCGACCATCTGTCATTGATTTTTATTTGTTTGCTCCATTAGTCGCACGTTTGCCGAAAAAATCACAGCCTAATATGATTATTTTTATTTGATATTTGTGGTCGGTGAATAGGCATAACAAAAAGAATTACGCCCCAACACGAGGCGTAATTCAATAAAATATTGCTATCCTTGCAACAAGTCAAAGAGTTATTTCAATTAATTATCCATTGCCATCCTCAACACGGACTCACAACAATAATTTTGTAGTCAAATTTAACTCCAAAACACATCAGCAATACGGACAATTTTGGTTTATCACTTACAAACTATGGTGCAGACCCGCTTTTGGGTGCCTTGCGGTGTCACAATGACTACTATCTGACCCGGACGAAGTTGACCATGGGTCAATTTGCGTCCTTGCAAGTCGTAAATCAATGCCCCATCCAATGTCTCATCAACCGACACGCCATCTATGCTTCCTGTATCGGACACTATCACGCGAACATACGCAGGTTCAAGTCCAGGCTGGGCAGAACGGACAGCAAAAAGTGACTCACCAGGATGTAAAGCAGTAATATCCAACATGATTCTTCCAGGTTCCACAGAATTTATCAATACTTCGGCTGCCGGATCAGTGGATGCGTCTTCATAAGTTATGCAGAACTGGTTATTAACGCCGGATGATACCGGATTAACAGCAATACCCACTTGCGTTTCTTGTGCAGCAATCCCAATGTCTTTAGATTCCAATGATTCAATCAAAGCATAAACATTGTTGTGACCGGCCATTATTTCACCACATTGCTCATAAACGGTGTGCGGCACATATATGTCGGCATCGTCAGTCAAACCCGGCGCAACATGATTGCGATAACCAAACGACAGGGTGTCGGCCCGCATTATGATATGTGTGACCGCCGGACATGAAGCAAACGCATTAACACCTATATTAACGACAGATGCCGGAATGTCTATTGATTCAAGGTTGCGTGATTCACAGAATGCCTGTGGAGCCAAAGCTGTGACACTATACTGTTTGCCGTCAATAATAACCGTATTGGGAATCACAACATTTCCGGAATAAGCCCTTTGAGGATGCGCCACAACGGCCACTTCCGTGTCTGAAACCGGCATATAATAGAGCCCATTGTGTTCAACTCCTATTTTCACAATTCGTCTGTCGGATATTTCAGACCATGAATCGGTATAGGCCACTTCATATATACCGAATGGCATATCAATAACCGGAGAGTCAAAACTCATCATATCATTTAACTCTCCAAGTATGCCGGAATAAAGCGTAAAAGCATTGATACGGTAGGTTTCTCCAGGGTTATAAAACGACAATTGAAGTTGAACCCTCTGCTCGTTATCATTCTTTATCTGCACAACATGGTTCCATTTCTGTCCGCTAATCAATGACGACGGAGCGCTGTCAATATTATAAATAGCAAGATGATACGGCACGGTCCAACCGTTGGACGACAAATTGCGCAGTGTAACTTCAAATGAGTCATCGGGATTCAACAGATTTCCATCACTGTCGGCAACAAGAACACGATAGCGTCCGGGAGACAGAACGGCACCTTGAGAATCCTTAAGAGTCAACGACGCTGAAACTGTGGCATTATACTCTGCCGGAATAATAACGGTTCTGATTTTTGCATCGCAAAGCATAGTCGTGCTTTCTAACTCAGCAATTCCAACTGTTATTCCCGCTCCGTAATCCGACCTACCGTTGTTGACCAGCGTAAATGTGATGTCAGATTCAACCATAGAAAACTCACGCTGCTCCACATCAGAAAGACAAATGTCGTAACTCGCGCTTTGGGATGCGTCATCGGAATTGGCATATACATAATTTCCGTTGCCGTCAACCGTGAGATTGACATAATGCTGCCTGCCATCAAATATATCTGCAATAATATATGCACTATCATCGGACTTGGCCATGGCTGGATAAATTTTGTAATTTCCTTCCTCCAGATCAAACCGAGAGAAATCATAGCGAAACTCATTCATATACAGAGTCGTGGTTGATGTGAGATTTTGGTTGCTCCAAAATCTCGCCTGCGCCACCTGGTTTCCATCATCATCCACAATCACGGCACCAAGTGTAACATCCATGTTTTGAATACCCAAGCTACGGAAATAAACAGCATACACTCCATTGCCCACAGATTTTATGCTTCCGGCGATAGAGCTTGGCACCATTCCGGAATCGTATCCCGAAGGTACAGCCTTTACCAAACATTGTGAATAATTATAACCGGATCCGCTTACAAAGCCTCCAATGCCACTTTCATCAGGATTCAATGCCGACAACCGATAGTAACCGTTGGACGCGCCGCCCCAACCCCAATTTATATGCCACATACCGTTGCCACCATATCCATCTACGACAAAAGCGTGGCCGGAATTTGAATTCTGACCGCTGTAATATACCGGACGTTTTAGTTGAAGTTCGCGATATATAATCGATTCCCACTTTGCTATAGACATTTCCCGACTATAATAAATAGTGTATTCTTTATCGTATCCAAAATTGTTCACAAGCGCAGATGAAACATTATATGAATTGGCTCCACTTTCTATTGGGGTGTAGTTCATATTTACACTCAAACCACAAGCAAGCATGAGTTTGGCCACGGCATCAATCTGCTCTCCGGTGGCGCTGCCGTAGGATGCCACATCAGGCATATTGTCAAGGCCGAAATCATAACCATCGTAGTTGAAATCAACAACCTTGTCACCAATACTATTGGATTTGTATCCACTACCCTCGGCATAACCAATAGTGCGTATAATCTGAGCCATGGCCGTAGCCACACAACCGGTAACACAGCTGTAGCCATTAACCGTCGGGCAATACCTGTTATATGGCATCCCTTGATCCCATGTAGCGGTGACCAACGGCTTTATGGGCTGCCACCGTGCATACAACGACGCAATGTTATCAGACGGCACAAACGCCTTTGAGGTCACGGCCTTGTTTGTATTCGTATCCCGCAACCAGGTTATTTGCCTGCAATACTCATCCAACCACCATTTCACTGCCGGAGAAAGAGCGTTGACATTGAAACTGCCAACAGGCACTTCGGCCAGCACCGCTTCGGCCTGATCGTCACCGGACGCAACTACGTAGCCTCCACCTGCCATATCAAACACATAGAGTTCCTTATTGGAGGTGGCATGAGCGAGTTTGAGATTTTGCGGCCGGTATGTTTTTAACCTCTCCGACCCGGACAAAGATACGCTCAAACCGATACGCCGCAGAGCCTCATCGGCCGACAACTGCCGACCGAAAGCAACCATACTTGAAACAACAGCGAGTACCATGGCTGTTATTGCCGATTTTTTCATAAACAGTCAAATAATAAATTCAATACTTTTTGTCATTTTCGGGTTGCATGAAGCCAAGAATGGATACATCCCACCAATAACGCGCCACCGATTATGTTTCCTATGGTAGCGGGAATCAGATTGCTCCACACCATTTGCCATATGCTCACATCCGCACCTGCCATGATGCCCGCCGGAATGAAAAACATATTGGCGATGGAATGCTCATATCCTAACGCTACAAAGGCCATTACCGGGAACCAACATCCGGCCATTTTTTCAAGCAAAGTGTGTCCGCTCAAAGCAAGCCACACAGCAAGGCACACGCACCAATTGGCACCTATACCTTTGAGCAATACCACAAACCATGACATGTTCACTTTAGCTCCGGCTATTGTGGTTATGGCGCTTCGCCAAGGTTCTCCGTCAATCAAACCGCAACTCCACACCATGATATATGTGAAAGCCAAAGCGCCTACAAAGTTTCCGAGCCACACCAACAGCCAGTTCAAGGCAACCGTTGCCCATGATGTATCGCCACGCAATGCCGGAGGCATGAGAATGGCATTGTTGCCGGTAAAAAGTTCCGCTCCAAGCACTACTACAAGAATCAAACCTATGGGGAATACGCATCCTGACAGTAATTTTTGCATAGCCGGATTGTGTGCCGTGATTTCGGGAAATCCGTATCCCACAATCAATGATAATACTCCGCCAAAAGCTATGTAACATCCGGCAAGAACAGACAATATGGCCAATCGGCCATATTGTCGTGTGATTTCAGCTTTGGCCAGGCCAGCTTTATGAGCGGCGGCCAAGGTTTCTGCAGGTGTTTTTACATTCATTTCTGTTTGGCTCTGCGGAGTATGTTTTGCATTTCAAACACCACTTCAGGACGCTCCAAAGCAAGGTTCTTCTGCTCGTCAAGCGAAGCCTCCATATCATATAGCTGAGGAGTAGGCCTGTTACCTGTTTCCACTTTGGGTCCCCATGTTATCATTTCAGGACCATCGTTAGGCTCTATGTATTTCCATTTTTGAGTGCGTACACTCAAGGTGCGATTCGAGGCCATCTCTATAACCCACGGAGCTGGAGTTGTGTCATAGCCAAGCATGTTGCCAAGGCACGAACGGCTGTCGGGTGCGGCTCCTGAAGGTATTCTGGCATCAACAAGCTGCGCAAGCGAAGCCAACCAGTCAACTTGGGTCATAAGCAGATTGCTTTTTTTGCCACCTTTCATAGCCGCAGGCCAGCTCACTATCACCGGTACCATTGTGCCACCTTCAAATGCACTATATTTGTTACCACGGAAAGGACCGGCAGGCATATGACCGTTAAGAAGCTCTTCGGCACGATCATCATAACCATCATCCACAATAGGCCCATTATCACTGGACAGTATTATCATAGTATTGTCGGCTATACCAAGACTGTCAAGCGTGTGCATGATGCGACCTACGCTCCAGTCAAATTGGGCAATTGCATCTCCACGTACCCCCATGATGTTTTTACCACGAAAGCGGTCGTGCGGGAAACGAGGTACATGAACATCATTGGTACAGAAATACATAAAGAACGGTTCGTCCTTATGCTTGTCTATAAACCGCACTGCACGATCGGTAATAGAATCTGCTATGTTTTCATCTTTCCACAAGGCTTTGCCTCCACCTTTCATATATCCGATACGTCCGATTCCGTTTACTATAGACATATCATGTCCGTGGGAAGAGCGCTGATTATAGAGCAGTTCGGGATTATCCTTTCCAGTTGGCTCTCCGGGGAAATTGTGATGATAATTGACTTCAATAGGGTGCTCGGGATCATAATTGGCCACGAATCCGTTTTCAATGAACACACATGGTACACGGTCGGCAGTAGCAGCCATTATATAGTGATAATCAAACCCTATATCCGCCAAAGAAGTTGGCAATGGAGCATTCCAGTCCTGCTGTCCTTCTTTATCGCCAAGTCCGAGATGCCATTTACCTATAGCCGCAGTGGCATACCCTTTTGATTTCATCATGTCGGCCATGGTGTAGCGTTCAGGGCGTATAATCATGCCTGCATTTCCGGGAGCCACATCGGTACCCGGACGACGCCACGGATATTCACCAGTGAGCAAAGCATATCGCGACGGAGTGGAAGTGCTTGCTGCCGCATGCGCATTGGTAAACTGTATGCCGTTCTTGGCCAATCGATTCACATTTGGGGTGCGAACATTTTTTGCGCCATAACACTCCAAATCGCCATAACCCAGGTCGTCAGCCAATATGATTATCACATTGGGATTGGCCGGTAACTTCGGTTTCTCCGGCTGGCTCTGCGCAGATGTCACAATTGCCGGAAACATGAGCCCGGCAGCAAAAATTGAAGATCGGTTCATAGTTAATACGGTATATTGGTTTCTAATATTTCGTCTGTGTCTTGATTTTGCAGGTCCTGAAAGAATGTAGCACGGTTCATCGCTTTGGCTCGCAACTTATTGCGATATGTATAGACCGTGGTAAGAGACAGCCCCAAGAATCGTGCTACTTTAGCACTATCGTCCACTCCTAAGCGAGCGAATGCCGCTATCCTCAACTCGGTAGACAATGAATTGTGCGATTGTAATTCTATCTGCTTATCACTCTGCAACAAGCAATTTACTTCATTTACAAAATTGGGGTATGTGTGATAAAAAGCGGAATCAAAAGCATCATAAAACATTTTGTGCTGATCGTCAAGCAATTTTCCACCTTTTAGTTGCAATTTAAGCTCGCTTATCTGTCCGGCCGAAAGTTTTCGGCGCGCACTGCGTAAAAATTCATCAGTACTTTCCATATATCTGTCACACATCTGTATAAAGTTATTGATGTGCGCTTGCCGCGTTCTTGTATTGTCTTTGCGCAACAATACATTCAACTCTGCAAGTTCCTGTCTGGAAGCATACTTGTTTTTATAACATACATACAGATATATCAAACAGACAACAAGCAACACACACAATATACACAATACAGCTATGAATATGGATTGACGACTGATTGTAGCCGCATTCATATCTGTGAGCAAAGTGAGATAAGGAGCGCTGTCGCCGGCAACTATAGAGCTGCCTCCGGCCAATGTATTTCCAAGCTCCATGCGCAATGCCTCAGGATTTATCGGAGTGGTCGGGTCGTCCAGCAGAAGAAGAGCGGCAATGGCAGTAGTGTTTGTAAGCAAATTGCCGTCCCGTATATACTCTGCTCCGGATCTTAATGTATAGTAGTTGGCCATCGTGGTGTCGCCAACCGATTCTCGCTCATAATGCCTTGACATAAGTAGATTGGCACAAGCTTTGTCGTAATGCGATGCCAACGGATTTTTAAGCACTTCATTGAGATTGGCCACCAACATGGCATTATGTCCCAAAACAAACGCATTGTGTGCCGCTGCGAGATTATGGCGCACATCATTGTGGTGAGTCATGGCACAGATTGCCTTACTATGCTCAGCACCATTGCGCAAATATATATTTCTAATAGTGTCAAGCACCGTTGTGTTGGCCAACGTGAACCATATTTCCTGTCCGGCCATATGATAATGAAGTCTGGCTTCGTGGGAAGCTGTAACCGTATCCAGAAGCTGAAAATGGCTCAATGCCTCTCCGGCAGCATCAATATGAGGCAGAAGCGAACATATTGCTGATCCAGCCATAATATGAAGAGAGAAATCATTGTCGCGTTCTGCCATATCATTAGCAATACGCATATGCGCCACAGCCGAGTCTACTTGAATTTTACGCCAAAGATTGGCAAGCATAAACTCATTGCGTGCGCTTTTGGGTAATGCACCAACCGAATCAATTTCGCATTTACGCTTCTGTATGTAATAATCTCGTTCGGCAAAAGCCTCCACGTAATCATCAACAGCCACACCCGGAGAAAATTCATGAGGCACTCCTTTCACAGTCAGAGCGCAAATCAATATTGTTATTAAGGTTATGGCGGTTTTGTACATATTACTCGCAAATATAAATATTAATTGCTAAACATCAATGTTTCAGATGTGAATATAAGGGTACAGCGGTTAGTCTATCCAGCCAAACCTTTTTGATTCCATAAACACTAAACAACTATTATTCAAACGAATAACCTCAACATGTTTTAGATTTCACAAATAATTGGGTTTGATTCGGTTTCTTATGGAGTTTCAAGTATTTAAATTTGTAATGTTAAGAGAACGTGCATGTGTTCTCAAATAGCACTAAACAGACTTCTCGGATATGTTTTATATAAGACATTTATGAATCTTCGTTGAGGAAAGTTTATAAGTGCATAATAGTAATGTGATTTTATGTTAGGTAAAGTGCATGATCAAATTCTTACCGATTTATGCACAAAAATTCAACCGGGGTACGACGTAGAGTCGTGCCCCGGTTGCAAATTAAATACTTTGTCAACTATTTTCCCTGCTCCTTGCTGCGCGTGCGCGGAATCATAATAGAGGTATATATCTGTATGGCCGCTCCGGCAAGTGTGAAAGCAATCCAGTCTGTAGGACCGGCTCCATGCCAAAACATAAAGAACGCGGCGGCACAGAAAAACAATCCACTCCATACTTCAAGACGGCACAAACGCTTTATGCGCAATGACGACCCTGTATACGGCATAAACAAACGTCCGACAACAACCAAAATAGCTCCCACCGAAAATATGTATTTATAAATTTCTGAGTGAAGCTGCAACAAAGGAATAGCAGTTCCGGCCATAACAAGAATCAAACCTGCAACAGTGGCCAACATTGCAGGGGATTTTAGAGACGAGCGATGATCTTTATTTGTAGTCATGATATATTATTTTTCTATAATGAACACATCTTCGTTGGGTCGTCGCATATGAAAATGTTCTCGTACAATCTGTTCCATAGTGGCAGGATCGGTGTCAAGACGACGGTTGAGGTCTTCATAATATTGCAGCGTGTCCTGATGCTCACGGATTTCGTTTTTGAGTTCCTCTATTTGACACTCAAAAGCATAAGTGTTGAACACAGAACTATCGGTCATAAACAAAATGACAGACATTACTACCACAATACCGACCAAAGGGAAACTGATGTAGCGACGGCACCACGCCTTGAATCCATATTTGCGCCTATACGGCGCATTGTCATTAACTGGTGTTTCCATAAATTAACGGGGCCACTGTTAGGAGAGTTGAGGCACGATGAAAATTGAAAAGTTTACACTTCCGTAGGCTCTATGCTCACTGAAATGTGGCAAGTTACTGAAATCATACTTCTTAGAATGCTCCAAAACAAATACGCTGCCCGGCATCATAAGCGAAGACTCAAGTACCAATTTCGGAATTTCGGCAAATCGTGGCAAATCGTAGGGAGGATCAGCCCACACAAATTGTGCCGGAGATGACACGGAAGCAAGATAACGGAACACATCGCCACGAACCAACGTGAGATCATCAGTACAACCAAGCTGCTGAGCCACTTTGGCTATAAAACGAAATTGAGTGGATGCTTTTTCAACAGCCGTGACTCGAGCCGCTCCGCGAGACAACAATTCAAAAGTCACCGCCCCAGTACCGGCAAAGAGGTCAACAGCATTGATGTTTTCAAGATCAATAATGTTCTCAATCACGTTGAATATATTCTCACGGGCAAAATCAGTAGTGGGTCGTGCTGTGATATTACTCGGCACATCAAAGCGTCTGCGCCCGTATTTTCCTCGTATTATTCGCATAACGGCAACATTGTTAACAGATAGTTTGCATTAAGAGTGTTACGTGTGACTCGATATGGCAATGGTGGCATTTCCGGTGGTAGCAACTGTGTAATGTACGATCTGAGTATCGGCACCACAGAAACAACACTCTCCGTGTGTCCGGCATAATATTGAGTATG
>CAMWXV010000014.1 GCA_947178305.1 uncultured Porphyromonadaceae bacterium
GACTACGCCCACGCCAAACCCAACGGTCGCCACAGCGCCAACACCGAAAATGTAAAACGCTACATTGACTTCGCAGCCGCCAACAATCTTCAGGGCGTACTTGTTGAAGGTTGGAACATCGGATGGGAAGACTGGTTCGGCAAAGAAAAAGACGAAGTTTTCGACTTCGTGACCCCCTACCCCGACTTTGACATCAAAGAAGTCACCGACTACGCTAAATCCAAAGGTGTGAGCATGATCATGCACCACGAAACATCAGGCTCAACACGCAACTATGAGCGTCATATGCGCAACGCCTACGAACTCATGAACAAATACGGGTATCCGGCCGTGAAATCCGGTTATGTAGGCAACCTTCTACCACTCGGACTATATCACTACAGCCAGGAAGCCGTGAACCACTATCTGTATGCCGTCAAAGAAGCCGCCAAACACAAAGTTATGGTAGATGCCCACGAAGCAGTACGCCCCACAGGTCTGGCTCGCACATACCCCAACCTTATAGCCAACGAATCAGCCAAAGGCAACGAATACAAAGTCAAGGACCCTTGGCACACATCCATTTTGCCGTTCACACGCCTGCAAGGCGGCCCCATGGACTACACACCGGGCGTATTTGAAATGGACATGTCCAAACTCAATCCGGGTTCCAACGAACGGATGCAGTTCACAATCGCCAATCAGCTTGCTCTCTATGTCACCATGTACAGTCCGCTGCAAATGGCCGCAGACATACCCGAGCACTACGAAAAATTTGCCGACGCATTCCAGTTCATCAAAGATGTACCCGTAGAATGGACCCGCAGCGAATACCTTGAAGCCGAACCGGCCAAATACATCACAGTAGCCCGCAAGGACAAACACAGCAATGACTGGTACATCGGCAGCACAGCCGGACGCGAAGGTCGCACAAGCCGCATATCCCTTGATTTCCTCACACCCGGAGTGAAATATGTGGCCACAATCTACGCCGATGCCAAAGATGCCGACTCGCTTACCAATCCGCAAGCCTACACCATCACCACCAAAAAAGTAACATCCAAGAGCACACTCTCCATTCCTGTAGTGGCATCCGGAGGCTACGCCATACGCATCACCCCCGAGAAAAAATAATCCCACCCGATTATATAACCACGACAAAACTCCGCGTACTGGTATCAGCACGCGGAGTTAATCTTTTTTAACACCCACTAAACATACATAAATATTAACAATCATTATCTTTGTAGTGTAAAAAAATTACAATTTATTATTTACATAGTACTAAAACTTCACATTTCTTTCAATTATGAACAAATTCTGTAATTTGGCCGTAGGCGCATTGATGGGTGTGGCTCTTGCTTCACCGGCACAGGCCAACGCCACTGTGTTCCTTGACGAAAACTTCAGCTACGATGCCGGAGAGCTTTATAATCAAGGCAACTGGCTACGTCACAGCAAAAACACCAACGAGCCGATACAACTTGTCAACCCGGCTCTTACTTATGAAGGGTATCAGAACGAAGCTACCGGATTCTCAGCCAAGCTCATAGGCACAGACGCCACCACAGCACACGAACGACTCCAGAAACAGTTTTCCGACGAAGGCATTATCACCGGCAGCGTATATGCAGCCGCATTGTTCAACGTAACCGAAGCACCGAGCGACGATGTCTACTTCTTCACACTCTGTCAACGTGGAGCCAAAGCCGATGCTGGTATAATAGACACAAAATCCGGTTCCGAATACGCCCGCGTTTTCGCATCCCCGGGCAGCACTGATGGCAAATTCAAATTAGGCCTGTCCAAAAACGGATCAGCCCCCCAGGCCACATCCGATGAGCTGGAACTCAACACCACATACCTCGTGGTAATCAAATACACCTTCATTGACGGATCCAACAACGATGAACTCGTCATGTGGATCAACCCCGCCGACCACGATTCAGAACCACAAGCCGACCTTACAGCCGATAGCTCCAAAGCCGATGTGTCCACCTCCTTCGGACTACAGGGCGTAACCCTGCGCCAAGGTTCCACCGGCATGAAAATCGGACCCAACGTACTGGTCGATGCCGTTCGTGTCACCGACAGCTGGGCCGATCTATGGCAAAACAGCGTCGCAACCGACGAGCCAACCATAGACATCAGAAAAGAGCTGCTGATAGACCCCACCGAATGGGTTGCCGTCAACACCTCTGTACAGTTCGCCAAGTTCAAAGTCACAGCCAAGAATCTCGCCAAACCAGCCATGGTGTACCACGCAGGCAAGAACCGCGACCAGTTCTCGATCAACGTAGACGAAATTCCCGCAGGCAATAGCGAAACCGAAATCATCGTCACCTATTCCCCCACCACCACCGGACTTCACAGCGGCTCGCTCACCATTGACGCCATGCCCACAGAGCTGTCACAATCGTTCGCATTCAACGCACGCGCCTACGACCCCGACCATATGCCGGTAATCACCGTCAACTCCGAAGGTCTCACACAGTTCAACACCACCGTAGGCAACCCCGTGTCACAAACCGTAACCTACTCCACCGAAGCTCTTCTTGACTACGGCACAATCAAGGTAATCGGTGGCGACGGCCAGTTCCGCATCAGTTCAGGTTCAATGCTCAAAGACAGCAAAGACATGAACCTCACCATCACATTCTCACCATTGACCGCCGGAATATTCAACGCCACAATAGAATTCTCCGCCGACAAAGCCGAAACACGCACCATCGCCATCACAGGCATAGCATCCGGCTCAGCACCAGTTGAAGACAAACAAGGCGACGAATTCACCATGGCATCGTTTGACACCTCCAACGCCCGCGCACTCGTAATTGAAGACTTCCAGAACTGCGGTCAAAGCAACCAGCCGCTGCATATTGACGGATGGACCAACGCCGCCATCACAGGCACACGCGCATGGTGGGCCTACACCGACATCAACGACCCCGAGCAGCGCATGGCCAAAATCACCGCCTACGACAGCAAAGCCGAAGAATCATCCTTCTGCCAGATGCTTCTCCTCTCCCCCTGCCTTGACTACGTGAACGCCAAGCAACAGCTGCTCACATTCCGCATCATGGGCAAAAACATGTACGACACACAAGTCGACAACCTTCAGGTACTCTACATAGACCCCACAACCAACGAGCAGACCACACTTGACCTCAAAGCCGCCAACTCACCCCTTGACCAAGTCTATGCCGAAGCCATAAACGGACTCGACATACCGGCCTCCGCCGACTACAACGGAGAGTGGCGCGACTACGTACTTGACCTCAATGGACTGGAACTTGCCGACAAATTCTTCATCGGATTCGGATTCGCATCCATGCGCGGACACGACAGCTCCACCATGTACTTCATTGACGACTTCTCATGGGGACGCAACGACATCCCGTTCATCCGCATCAACCAGCCGTACTTGAACATGGAAGCAACCATCTACGAATCCGCAACCTCATTACCCATCACCGTTGAAGGACTAAACCTCACCGGCCCCGTAACACTTAAAGTCACCGGCGACAACGCATCCAAATTCACCGTCGAGCCAACCACTCTTCCGGCCGAAGGCGGCACATTCACAGTCAGCTTCACCTCCGACCTTGAAGGAGTGCACTCATGCTACATACAGCTCAGTGCCGACGGCGCACCCGACTCATTCGTCTCCGTTGAAGCCAACAACCTCAACCTTGGTGCCATCACATCCATCACCACCGACACCGACAACTCGCATGTGGAAGTCTACAACCTCCAAGGCATACTCATCAAAAGCGGTATCACCAAAGCCGAAGCCCTCAAACAGCTTCCCGCCGGGCTCTACATCGTCGGCGGACAAAAAGTATATGTGAAATAAACAAAAAAAAACACACATCATAACACAGCACTCCCCGGCCTCGCGCAATGCGCGAAACCGGGGAGTGCCCATATCATACAAACCCTATCAGCAATCAGAGCCTGAGCACCACCGGAGCCATATCAAGCATAGCACCGCTGTGCGACACCACAATCACCGTGCGCCGCTCAGCCTCATCCCTGAGAGTATCCATCACACGCCTCTCGGTAGCCGCATCCAGCGCCGACGACGGCTCGTCAAGCAGCAGCACACCGCCCCGCTGCAACAAACCTCTGGCAATCGCAATCCTCTGCACCTGCCCCTCGCTCAGTCCCGAGCCACGCTCGCCACACTCACTGTCAAGCCCCTCAGGCAACTCCATTACAAACTCCGCAGCAGCCTTGCGCAACGCATCCTCCATCTCCGCATCCGAAGCATCCGGACGAGCCATAAGCAGATTATAGCGCACACTACCGCTCAGCAAACTGTTACCCTGCGGCACATAACACACATTCCCACGCGCCAGCGACGACATCTCCACACACCCACCGGCACCATACAGTTCCACACGCCCCCTTTGCGGCCTCAGCAGCCCCAGCATAAGCATCAGCAGAGTACTCTTACCCGCACCCGTACTACCAGCCACAACAGTAAGCGAACAAGGCTCAAACACATGATCCACCCCCCTTATCACCTCATCTTCACCATCAGGATAAGCAAACCACACATCTCTCAGCCTCATCCCCACACCTCCATGAAGACACACAGACTCACCCTCCGGCTCAGGCACCAACTGCAAAATCTCGTCCAACCGTTCCACGGCCACCGAAGCCTGCACCAACGCCGGCACACACCCCGCCAGATCCACCACCGGGCGCTGCACCCTGCTCACAAGCTGCATAAAAGCCGTCATGGCACCAAAACCCATCACACCCTCATACAAACCGTCAACACACCACAAAAAAGCCACAGCATACCCCACCATAAACCCAAAAGTCACCGCACTACTTGAATACAGAGCAATATCATTCCTCCTCATAACCAACGAATAAAACCCCCTCTGAGCCTCGCCGAACTCCCTCACCGCACCGCCTATATAACCCAGTGACGAAATCAGCACCCTATGCTGCAAATCCTCCTGCATCACACGCTGCATACGCCCCTCCTCACAGCGGATACCACGAGTCAGCTCACGGCTCCGCCTCATATACACCTTACTGCACAGCAGCGCCACAGGCATCACACCCACAAGCACCCACGCCATCCTGGCATCAAGCCACAACATAAACCCGAAAGCACCCACAAGCTGCACCAGCGTCACCACAGCACCCGGCACAGTATTCCCAACAAGCGACGACACAGCACCCACATCCGTTGCAAGACGGTTCACCGCATCACCCGAATGAAACCTGTCACGCCCGGTCCATCCCGCACGCATCAACCGCGCAAACAGCCTCCCGCGCAAACCATTGGAATTCCTGGTAATGCACATCACCCCCATCCTGCGTCCAGCCACACCGGCCAGCAACTGTACCAGCAGCGCACCCGCAAGCATAGCCACAGCCACACCCCATGACCCCGGGACACGCCCCGTAGCAATATCCACCAGATGCTTAGTAACCCACACAAACCACAGCGAACCCGCCACCGACACAACACCGGCCAGCGCATTCGCCACCACAAAACGCCTCACACCGCGACACTCGCGCCACAGCCACTTCACAACATAAAAAACACCCATAACAAAACACTCATTAATTTTCAACAACTCACATCCACCACACCAGCAACCGCCTTATCGGACGCGCCAATCTCCACAAAACCATCGCCAAACGCCACCGCCAACCATCAGTATCCAACCTCTCATCACCACGCACCACACTCTTCACATAACCCGCCACATGCACCACCTTCTCACGCCTGCACAGATTGCGCGTACCCATCACACACCCCTCGCCAACCACAGCGTGCAACATCACACCGCAGTCAGTCAGCGCAAACACAATATCATCCACCTCATACTCCACCTTGCGTCCAAGCACCACCACATCGCCACGCCTGATAAACGGCCACATACTATCCCCATTGACAGGTATAGTCACCGTCCTGCCCTCATCAAGCTCCACACAAACCATCCTGAACAAATCCTCAGCCCCTACACGCATATCAACCATATCCATACACCTTCTACTATAAAAAACAAACGCGCGGAGAAAGCCTCAACGGCCACTCCGCGCGCAAACATATCAAAAGCAAAAATATTACTCCTACTTACTTATCGGACTGATTATCACCACACGGCTCAATGAAGGATCGTTATAGAACATATTGTCCACGCCACCCTTCCATTGCACCACAAAACGGTGAGCGTCAATACCGTGCTCATTCACCAGACAAGCTCTGACAGACTCAGCACGCGAACGGCTCAAAATCTCGTTCACCTCCGGAGTACCGGTAGCCTTGTCGGCATAACCCATAATCAAGAACTTCGTGTCCTTTGACGCACTCTTGATAGCGTTAGCACACATCTCCAGTTGCGCACGGTCAGCATTGCTAAGCGAGCTCACATTGATCGGGAAATAGATGATATACTTACCACCCACATATTCCACCACCTTGTGAGTCACACTCTTGCCCGCAAGGTTACGCTCCAGTTTCTCATTCTCGGCCACAAGGCGTTCCACCTCACCGCGAAGCTCATTCACCGCACCATTGTTATACATCGTACGGGTCACCACCTCGCGACGCTTGGTCCACCCCCTCGGAGCAAACTTGTACGCCACACCAGCAGTCACCGACAGCAAACCGTCAAAATCACGACGGCCGCCCGCACCGTCAAAATCATCCTGGAACACACTCGCACGTATATCCAGATTCACATCCAGCGCCTTGCACACATGAAATACATTCATGTAACCGATATTCGCCGACAGTGAATTATTGTGAGGCTTGTTCCATGTATGAGCATAACCCACACCCGCATACAGCACACCGCCATACAGTCTGCTCGGCTTGTACCCGCCTATCACATTCGTCAAGTCAAACATCACATCAATATGCAACTGCATGAAATCAATCTTTGAGTACCTCAACCAGTAACCGTGCCAAGGTCTCTCCTTAAGCGCCTCACCTGTAGAGAACGCATCATTCTGAGTAGCACCCTTGGCATACAGGCCACTGTACATCAAGCGCATACCGATATTCGGACTAAACCACTTGCCCACAGCCACATCAAGCGCCGGAGAAATACGGTTCTTGAAATCCAGCTCTCGGTCATGGTCACCCATGATCATCTGCGGACCCGCACCCACACTCACAAACCAGTTGCTCCTGAAATTCACACGAGCATCCTGCGCCGAAATCGGAGCCTCCTCCACAAGCACCGTTTCCTCCATCTCCTGCGCCATTGCAGCCGAAGCCGACATCAACGCCGCAGAAGCCAAAATCAATAGTTTTTTCATCTTGATATTATTTTAGTTGATTATTATTCAATTTTTTGGCCTCTTTCTCATTGCAAACGCATTATTATTATAAATAATCGCCTTGATCAAATCAGCCGAACTATAAGCGTTCATTGCATCATTATATTCTATAGGATAAGGTACATCAGGAGCGTTCTTGATTTCATTTCCGTCATCATCTGTCCTGTTATAACCTTTACCCCAAGTACCGGAAACCTTATTCATCATTACCAATCCGGTAGGAGCCGGCTCTCTTGTACTTCCCGACAACAGACCCAGCATATACGGGTTCATCTCCTGCGCCACAGAATTGCAATTGGTACTATTAGGGTCAGCACTATTCGCTCCGCCAATACTCATTTGATACAGCGAATTATGATTACCTTCAATAAAATTCTGTCTGGATAATGTTACAAAATCATCTACAAGCAATTTCAGTGCTGGCAGATTATCCTGTCCGTTATAATGATAATTCTCAGTGTTTGTATGGTCAAGATACAACCATTTCATATCCGAAGCATCACCCTGCTCTATTGGAGCACCCCAGCGCATAGGTGATGTTGCCACTTTAGTAACACCGTCTACATTAAGTTGAGTCCAACGCACAAACAATGCTGGCGAGTTTGCAGCCCACTGACTGCTGGTACTGGATTGCGAATAGATTATCGGTACTATATGGCAAGCCACATCACCCAAAGTTGTTTCCGATGTTATAACACCATCATAAATATAGGAATATTCTTCATTATTCACAGGTTTTCTATACTTCTCCAGCAATGCACTAACACCTGCAGCCTTCTCATTATCTTCAACAGCACCCAACACCAGAAATACAACACCTCGGTTACTCTTATTAACCAACCGGCCCAACACCTGAATAGCCTCTTCCACAGTAAATGTTGATGCCTGCTGACTCTTATTCTTGTACCCACCTACAATAAATGGCACTCTTTTCCCATCTTTTGTACCCATAATCACTTGAAACTCAAAAGCGCGTATTCCAAGCTGATACTGCGCGGCAAATCGGCGGCAATCCTGATAGTACGGTGATATACAATGCCAGGCTCCCGGTATTGACAATTCGCTCAGATACACATTGGGGTCTATTTGGCTCATCCATCCATCTATCTTGAATGAAGTCCCGGGAAACATGAAATGCGGCAACAAGATCCTGTGTATCTTAGTTGGTTCTGAACCTGTTTCATAACCTGTTCCGCTCAATTTATCCGATGACGACAACGTATAGTTATTTTCATTAAGGTCATATACACCATACTCTGTCACTACTCTGATATTCAACTGACTTGCATCTTTCACCTGACCGGGTATCAAGAAGAAGCGAACTTTCAACTGGTCATAACCATCTTCGCGAGTATACAAAATCGGATGATGAGTTTTCTTGCTATTGTCTACTATTGACGGTTGCATAGCTACCCTGTTGGTACCGTTGGCTCCAACACTCACCACCTTTCCGGTCTTGATATTGAAATCAAACTCACCCGCAATATTGATCGGCACCTTAGTTTCTGACATCGGATTTTCATACGCCTCCACATAAATCTCTTGAATTTCAATTGATCCGGCTGCTTTTTCTCCTTCTGGCGCATTTATAAGCAACTCATTGTCCTTCAACGGACCATTGATCGTAACCTCAAGCACATCGGCTATCACCTCAAATTTCAGTCCCACCTTCTCTGAACCAAATTCCACACCTTCATTTTTAGCCCACATCAAAGCTGCATCCATCCTTGGATTGCCTATGATTGTACGAGCCGCCTCTTTACCTGTCTGCAAAACAGTCACAAGCGAATTATCTACATTGGGAGTGTATTCAGGAAGCGCACTGCCATTAGCAGGATTCTTGGGAGCAAGCACTCCATACGACACCGGCGTTTGACCGGGACGCAAGTTCACTGTCACAACATCACTGCCACCGTTATAACCCTGAGTTCTTACCTCGCTCATCGGATAAAAAGCATAGAAATTATGGGGCACACCATCCGTACCCCACTGCACACCGACTTCCGATGTCTTCACAACAGTAGCACCCACATTACTGGGAGTTCCAACAAGCACCTTTTCGCCATTCTCACCATCTACAAAATTGTCATCCTGGGCAGTCACATGATACGTACCCACTCTACGACCTGCAAGAGCCTCCGGACTATACACCATTATATCCTTGTCAACCTCTCCGGTATAACTGCCCCAATATATCATTTGGGAACCTCCTGTAATTGTGCCATACATAGTGCGCGACTGCGCACCCAAGTCTATACCGAACTGCACATCATCACCCTCCGATGCATACTGCCTCGGCTCCTCAAAATCATCCTTACATGAAGTAGCCAACACCGCCAGCAGCGTCAACCCAAATATTCTTAAATTTTTCATAGTTTTTAATCTTTATAACTCATTATTTATCGTTGTTTATTGACGCTATTCCGTTGTTGAAGAACCCCACGTTTGACCACTAAAGTTATTAGGGTCATTATCACCACCGCCAACAACCGATTGAGACGATATTACTACTTGTTCTTTCTCCGGCTTTTCCTTATCCCCGAACTCCACAGAACCGCCACATATTGACGATTCCACTTCCACGTTTTTAATATTTATATCAGGAGTAGTGTAGTTTTTCTTTTTAGTTTCCATCGCAAAATATTTTAGTTGTTAAAATTTAATTTCCTATTATTTATAAATATAATCTATTGATATATTGAATCAAGTTCACCTACAAGACAGATAGCTATTCATCAACCTGACCAAACACAGACTCTGCCTTGAAATGTTCATCATACAGTCCAAGCCGCCTAAGCACCGGAAATTCAATTCCTGCGGTGCTTACGCTTCTTGCCTTTCACATAACCGTAACCATAGCCGTATCCGTAGCCATAACCATAACCATAGCCGTATCCGTAGCCATGCGAACGGAGCGACACGCCATTGAGCACCACACCCATGTTACCCAACTTGCGCTCATCATACAGAGCCTGCAACTCAGGCAGCTGACGACGGTCAAGCTTACCGGCACGTATCACAAACATTGTCAAATCCACCACGCGGGCAACAATAGAAGCATCAGCAACCATACCCACAGGCACAGAGTCTATTATCACATAATCGTAAAGCGACCTGAGTTGCCCTACGAGCTCATCCAAACGTGAATCCATCAGCAGCTCCACTGGATTCGGAGGCAACGAACCGGCCGGAATCACATCATGGCTACCCGGAATAGGCACCACAATATCCTCCACACTCACCGAAGCAAGCGAAATAAAATCAGTGACCCCTAAATGGTGATGATCTATACCGAAACGCGAAGTAAGAGTAGCCTTACGAATATCCATATCCACCAGCGCCACACTCTTACCACTGCTGCGCAGTACCTCAGCAAGATGTGTTGACGTGAATGTCTTGCCGGCACCCTCGTTAAACGAAGTCAGCATTATCACCTGCGACGCATGCCCCGCACGCCTCATCATAAAATCTATATTCGTGCGCAGCACCCTGAAAGCCTCGCCGGCCAGAGAACCCGCCTCGTTGATAGAATCGGACACAGAATCTTCGTCTTTTGCCTTCTTATTCTTGTCCATCGGAATCTCACCCAAAAACGGCACCGACACTGCATTCTTCACATCGCGTCTTCCCTGCACCCTCGTGTCAAGAAACCGCAGCAGCAACAGCACCACCATCGGAATCACCAGACCCACAGCACCACCAAGCATCAGAATGCGGGCACGGTCAGGTGAAATCAAAGTCGCACTGTCCTCAGGATCATCAATAATGCGGGCATTGTTATCAGCCATAGCCTGACTCAAAGCATTCTCCTCCCTTCGGTTCAGCAAAAACAGATACAGCGACTCCTTGATCTTCTGCTGACGCTCTATTGACAGCATCTCCCTTTCCTTGCGGGGAATGGAAGCCACACGACTTTCAGCCAAAGCCTCATACCCCTTGGCATCACGGCGTTTCACATTGATTGACTGAATAATATTATCCACCGCACGCAGAATATTGCTCCGCAGTACCTCCAGAGTAGCGCTCATCTCAGCCACCACAGGATTCGCGTCCGACGAATCCTCGGCCAACTTGTCACGCTGAAGTTTCAGCGCATTATATTGCGAAATCTGCGACTCTATCGCAGCATCATTGATACCTATGTTTGACGGTATCAGATCTGCCGCACGAGCAGCATCCGTAAGATACTCCTTGATATACAGCGCAATCCTCATCTGAGTCTCATACTGTAGCGCATCAGCATTGTACCTCGCCGACTCACCCATATAGCGGCTCGCCGTAGAGCCTATGTCCACAATCTGGTTACGGCTCTTGTAGCTCTCCAGGTCATTCTCAACACCACCGAGTTCAGCCTCTATTATGCGCAAACGCTCATTGATGAAATCAGCAGTGTTCACCGCCACACGGTTCTTGTCATTTATTGACTCCTCATTGTACACATCTATCAGAGTTGTGAGCATATCAGCACCCAACTTCACATTAGGCGACTTCACCGCGATATTCAAAATCGTAGCCTCCTCATCCTCCTGACGGATACCTAAATTAGCCAGCCAATACTTCACCATGCTGCTCAGCGGATACTTGCGTACCTCTATCTCCGCACCCTTCCATTTAGGAGACCAAGTACCGGTAGAAGATATCACGAACTTCACACCACCGGCCTCGTAAGCAGTACCGGCCTTAGCTATCATACTCTTGCCGGAAGTACCCGAAATATTGCTCACCTCCACTTCCGATTCCGAAACAGGTTTCAGATCCATCGCAAAACTGTCACCGGGCTTCAGATTCAGAAATGTCACATTGAAAGGAGTCTCTCCAAACAGATTCACACTCCGAAGCCCCCTGCGGGTAGTGTAAGTCACATCCGCATGCACACGGCTCACCACCTGCTGCATAAGCTGCTTGGATCTGAACTGGAGAATCTCGTTGGCCACATTCACCTTGTTGATAGAACGGTCATAGCGGTCAAGACCCGCCGACGATGTTTTGTTACTCGGATCCTTGATTATCACCTTCGCCGACGAATAATACACCAACGGAGCCGTAGCACTCTTGTACCACGCAATAGAGCAGCACACCACCAGCGAAGCCAAAAACCAAGGCCACCTCAACAGCAGATACTTGAATATGTCAAGAATATTAAACTCCGACTCAGCACGCGGAGCCGCATTAGAAGACACAGACATGATAAAAATTATATAAAAAAATCAACAAAAAAACAACCGCAAACGCATCAGCGGTCACCGAAAACCCTACCTACGTGTAGCCCAGATTACCGAGCAAGCTGCCGTCACAGCCGACAATGCCACTGTGATCCATGTAATCAGCTTGGCATCAGAACCCGATTTCGGCTTCTTGGGACGAGCATACACAATATCATTCTGCGCCAGATAAAACGCAGGCGAATTGAATATATCCGTACTGCGGATATCCACGGTATATATCTTACGCTGGCCTCCGGCCTCCCGAATCACAGCAATACGCTCCAAATCAGCATTGGCACTCAAATCACCCGCATTGGCTATAGCCTCGAGAATAGTCACCTTGTCACCATCCACACGGTAAGTACCGTTACCGCCAACAGCGCCAAGCACAGTATAGTGGAAATTCTTGAACTCTATTGACACAATAGGATCCTTGATATAATTACCCGCAATAATCTTATCACGAATCAGCTCCGAAGCATCAGTCAGCGACATACCGCCCACATGAATCACCCCGAGCACAGGAAAATTGATATCGCCATCCGAATTCACACGATACACATTGTCAGTAGATGCATCAGTAGTCACTTGACCGGTAGCAGCCACGCGCACACCGCCCGAACCCACATTAAACGGAGCCGCAAGCTCAGGATTCTTGCAGCTCACACTGATTTTGAGCATATCATCATCCTGAATCTGCGTCTGGTGACGGTTTGCCACCACATATCCTGCCTCATCCTGCATATCTGCAAGATAAAGATACTCCTTGCGCGAACAGCCCGAAAGCATCATGGCCGCAGCAACTATAAACAACACTGTTTTTTTCATATACTATGATTGATTTATTTTTCTAAAACAAACTCATTCTTAACTTACGCGCAGCATCAGCATCCGGCAGACACCTGAGTGAGCCAACCACCGTACGCGCAGCAGCCTCTATCACAGTAGAGCACACACGCGAATACAGATCCTTGCTATGCGTTATCACCGACACTCCGGGCAATATCGCCACAAAAGCATCTATATTACATCGTTGAGAAAATTCATTAACCTTAGCCTGCTCCAAACGCACAAAAGCCTTGACCGGAGCAAAAGCCTGACGGTAACAAGCCGTCTTTCCGCTCCACGGCGACCCGTAAGCCATCACTATACCCGAAGGAAGCACCCTCACCACAGGATTGTCATCATTAAGCAGCTCGGTATTATCAAACTCGTTCATCCATAAGCGTGCATGAGTGCTCTTACCCGTACCGCTCTTGCCCATCAGCAACACCGCGCAGCCGCGATGCACCACAGCCGCACTGTGCAGCATAAAAGCATTATGCGCCACCACAGCCTGTGAAAACAAAATGCGCAACATTGAATCCACCGTATACACGGCAAAAACATCTCCGGCTGGCATGGTGAGCTCTCCTATCTTGAAATCACGGCTGATTGTCATCGTGCGAAACCCACAGCCGGGACGTGGCGACAGATTCACAACATACGAATCATCACACACATACAACCTTGTTTCACCAAGATCGTTCATACCCGAAGCCACCGGCTCACAACACTGCACCGGACAATTCTCCCCGCAGCGCACATTGAGCGTCAGCACAGGGTCCACCGACCTTCCGGCTACCATAAACGGCTCGTAACTCGCCGGCAACCGCAATGACGACCACTCATCATGAAGCCTCACCAAAAGCGTCAATCCGGCTATTGACAAATACACCTGTCTCATATCATCTGCCCTCTTACAAGTCGCATCATAATACCCAGCGCCTCCGCAGGAGCAATCCGCACCCATAACGAAGCGTGACGCAGAAACGACAGCAACGTACCCATCTTATGAAACCATCTGCCACGCAACTGTTCAGTACGATAATGGCCGAAATTGCCGCCATCCATCACCATGTCAAACAACAACCGTACAGCCCGCTCGCTGTCATAGTCACTTATATACGGTAGCAAACATACAGGATTGGCAAGATAACTGTTAATAAACCTGTGAAGAGTGTCCGTCCAGCGCGCAATACCAAGCCTCCTGCATGCCTCTGCATAAGCCTCCTCTCCGATCTGAGGCATCAGCGCCACATAAGCCAACGCATAGTCACAGAACTGCCTTAAACCTATCCCCACACCGAAAGAATGCTTCATGATATGCACATTGATCATAAGCAAATCCTCCAGCGGACTCAGCACAGTAGCCTTGACACCTGGCAACAACTCCACATTCATTGTAGAGCACTCACCGAGAACCTCGCGCAATGCCGATGCATGAAACGGCGAATGAAGCTGTATCAGCCATGTGTGATGCTCCACATCCGTACCGTTCCAGCAGTAACTGCTGCTGGAATCCGGACTACGGCGCACCGACACCCCGTTCACAGAGATTATATTATCAGCCATGGCACGTCTTTCAGGAGTAAAACAGAAATCTATGTCACCACACACCCTCAATGCCGGATTAGGATAAAAACGTGCCACACTATGACCCTTTTGCAACACAGGCTCCACACCCGATCTTCTGAAAAGACCTATGAGATAGCCCAGATTCTTACCCATGTGCGCATAGGCACTCTCTATTTTATGTGTTCGTGCCACCCAACGCAACAATAGCTTGTAAGGCGGTATTTTCTCTTCATCAAGAAACGACAGCGCATCACACACCACACCCGACACTGTCTGCCTTTTGGCATGAGCGTACACACCCTCCCACTGATCATCCCTTAACTTGGGAAAATCGCTCAGCACACCTGCATCCTTGTAGATACCGGCGCGTACCAGCAGCAGCAGAGTCTCTATTTCTCGTGATTGTGACATCGCAAACACATTGTATTATATCGTGAGATGATATTTATGCCACACCTCAAGCAGAGCTTTGACATCAGCCGAAGCGCGCTCCAATGTCACCTCATAATTATTGTATAGCAAATCCACCAATGTTTGAGCCGTGAACTCACGCCCCTTCACGCTTTCCCATAGAAAAGCGGCCGTAGCGTTAAGCACGAACACATTGGTCAAATTAGCATTATCGGCACAAGAATCCACTATCATATAGTGGCCGCCGAGATGGCGCAAAGTATGTTCAGGATTAAGTTGCATCAGAAATTTTTACCTGATAATATGGCATGAGTGGTTTTGATTATAATCTTGAAGTCCAGCCACAGAGACCGGTTTTCAAGATATTCTATGTCCATTTCCAATCGTCTGAGCATCTTCTCCATCGTATCTGTATAGCCATTGTACAGAGTGGCATAGGAAAAAAGACCCGGGCGCAAGACATAAAGACGTGGATAGTCCGGAGAATGCTCCGAAATCTTGTCTATGAAATAACTACGTTCGGGACGGTGACCCACAAAACTCATATCTCCACGCAGCACATTCCACAACTGCGGCAACTCATCCAGATGATGACGACGCATAAACGCTCCGACATTGGTTAGACGGCTATCATCCTCGTGACACAACTCCGGACGATCATCCTTTTCCGCATCTATCCTCATTGACCGGAACTTATACAGCATGAACGGCCTCCCGCGATAACCTATCCGCTCCTGACTGAATAATGGTGAATGCTTGTCCTCGCACCATATCACAAACCCTATGATCAGGCATGGCACAATAAACGCACACAACGCAAGGAGTGAACATAACACATCCAAAAATCGTTTTACTGCAAGCCCCCAATGTTTCTGTTTGGCATCAGCGGATGTTTCCGCCGATGCATCATCAACAAACAATCCTGTGTCGTTATTCATAAATGTGATTTTTCAAGTAATAATCTGTAAATCTTCTCACAATTGGCAATCATGCTGTCAAGTGTGAACAAAGAATGGTAACGGCTCTCAGCGCCGTCACAATATTGTGAGTATTTTTCGTGTGATTTTGTTATTTCCAATATAGCCTTGGCCAATGCTTCGGCATCGCGCACCGGTACATTGAGCCCCGACTGCTTGTGCGCATTGACCCATGACACACCCGACCCCGGAATGCGCGTGGCCACTATAGGCTTTCCCAGTGACATAGCCTCTATCTGCACCACACCAAAAGCCTCCGTCTTCATCACCGACGGCAAACAAAACAGATGACAAGCCGTATAATATGCCGGAAGACTCTCGTCAGGTATTCTGCCAAGCATATGCACCTTGTGTCCAAGCCCGAGTGTTAAGATCTGGGATTCCAATTGATCACGCAACGGACCACTACCGCCGATGAGCACCACATAATTGTCCGGAAGTTTTGATGCAGCCTCCACAAGCTGGTCCACACCCTTGTAACCTATCAACCGTCCGAGGAAAAACACAATCGTCTTACCGGGATAGCGGTTACGGATCTCCGTGGCGCCGGCATAATCAGGCTTCATAGGCTCCACGCCTATCGGCACACACACCGTCTTGTCAAGCACCGGAGCCAAAAAAGGCGACTCTTGAATATAATCGTCAGTAGTGCCTATTACCACATCGGCGCGGCGCAGAAGCCACGACTGAAGCGGCGCATACAATCGCACCAACCTCCTCTGCTTTACAATGTCACTATGCCAGTGAAGCACCACCTTACCCCTGTACCCCGACATATAAAGCGCCAGAGCAGCCATAGGATCCGGATGATGCACATGGATTATATCGTAGTCCGACGCTATCCTGCGCAGATACACAGGCATAGACGGCGAAATTGTGGTGGACGCAGCTTTTACCCACGTTCTGCATGTTATCAAACGTGAATGCTCAGAAACACGATTTATCGCTCCGTGCCCCGACAACTCGGCACACATCATGTCGCAATCTATACCCCTGGAGGCAAGGCCGGTCATAATATCGTACATCACCTTCTCCACCCCGCCTCTCACCGGATAGAACTTTCCGAGCTGCAATACCTTCATAGCATTGATTGATACAGTTCTATATAGTCGTTATAACGATCAGTCTTGGCAAAATTTCGCAACGCATGCTCCCGGCATGCACCGCGCACCACATCCCTGTCCATCGCGGCAAACCGCCGTGCCTGAGCAAGCATCCCATCCACATCACCCTGCTCCACTACCGCACCCGTAGCCGGAGTCAACGATTCCGGACTCCCGCCCGTGCGGTAAGTCACCACAGGAGTGCCGCAAGCCTGAGCCTCGAGATTCACCGTAGGATAATTGTCCTGCCATGTGGGATTCAAAAACACCGATGCCTCCGAATACATCCGGGCCAGCTCCGTCACATTCTCCGTCCGTGGCACATGAGTCACATTTTTCGGCAACCCCTGCTTCATCCCTTTCGGGAGTTTTCCCACCAGCACCATCCTCTCGTCACTGTTCAGCATTCCGGACATCCGTATCAAGTCCGGAAGCCCTTTCTCGTCAAGCCATATACTCGCAACACCCAGATAAGTCACAAAATCCGTGGAACATTGCGTTCCACGTGTGAAACAATCCGTTCCACGCGTGAAACATTTTGTTCCACGCACTATTGGCCTAAACACATCCAGGTCTATGCCATTATGTATCACCCTAAATGGATAATCACTTAAAAATGAGCGCTTCATCTCCTCACGCATCCACTCCGAAACCGTTACAATCACAAAATTTTCAGGCTTCAGCGAGGTAAACGCTTTTTTCTTGTCCAAGAAGTTTTTCGCAGAACGGTCTATAAACCAGCTCTTTGGAAACTCTCCCCTCTGAGGACACCGCCCGCATCCCCCCACCCATCGTCCACATTTTGCCGAAGCATAGTGATAACAATGGCCGGTGTAGAGCCAGCAGTCGTGTACTGTCCACACTACCAACTTATTACGCCGCTTGAGATACTCAAAAAGTATCTTATAGTTCAGGAAGTAGCCATGTATGTTGTGGATATGGATAATATCCGGATCCATCTCTTCAAGCTGCTCTATAAAACGCTTCGTAACACACACAGAACCAAGGCCGTGACGGTCAAAAAGACGTGTGGAACATCCGTGGAACAACACATCCCACTTATTTCCCACCGGCACCGCCTGCGATGAGCATTGCACCAATCCGTCGCGTCCACCGCTGTAAGCCACGTAACTCTCCCATCCATTGGCAATTGCCACATCTCCGATCTCACGCATAATGCGGCCTGTGGAGGTGGACAACCTCAATACCGGATTTATTTGAAGCAGCTTGGGCATAACGATTCAAACAGATTGAGCCACAACTTCATAACCGACTCCGTAGAGTATTTCTCCGTGACTTTCAACGCCTCCTGGCCCATCCTGCGACGAAGTTCGCCGTTGAGCATCAACGAACTCATGGCACGAGCCAAGGCATCTATGTCGCCATCCGGGACAACAAGGCCGTTAACTCCCTGACTTATAATATCACGAGGGCCGCATTTGAAATCAAACGACACCACAGGCAGACCACATCCCATTGCTTCTATCATCACCATGGGAAATCCCTCGTAATGAGAACTCATAACAAGCATTGAGGACGCATGGTACTCCCGGGCTATGTCATTAACCGGAGCATTTATTGTAACAGACTGTTGCAGATTATTTTGCACAATCATATCTGTCAGCTTGGAATGCCATTCGCCTTGACCGAAAATGTCAAGACGCCATCCGGAAAGCTCAGGATTGTTCATCAGAATGCTCCATGCCTGTATCAAGCGGTCAAAACCTTTTTGATAATCAAGCCGTCCCACGGCTATGACACGATTGGGTGCTTCATGATCGGAAACTGAACCGAGAGAGATTGCGGCATTAGGTATAACGCTAATATTTGGCAGATTACCCCATGCTTCGGCATCTTCCTGCGTCAACACAACAAAGCCATCAAAGCGCCGCACCAGCTTCGCATCCCTATGACTTAAAAGTCGGTCAATCAAGCCAAGAAGCCCATTGCGACCGTATTGCAAACGGAAATAGCGGTTGAAATGCAGCTCCAACACTTTTTTGCTGCCATCCTTGATGTCGGGGATGAACGAAGACTCGCCGGGATAAAGCGACACTACTATATCGGCTCGCTCTTGCATCAACAATGCTGTAAGACGCTGACGATGAAGCGCCCGCTTCTTGATGAAACCTGAAATCTTGCAGTGAAGAGGCGCGTTGTTGCCTTGGGAATAGTTTATGCCCAAGTCCACCATTTTCACTTGCGGAGGAAACGTATAAAACGGCGGAAGTTCCTGCTGGTCAGTGGTAACCACAATTATTTCCCAGTCGGGCCGATGCTCCACAAACCATTTTATCTTGTTGAGAAGCACACGCTCCATTCCTCCGGGATTGTACACCGAGCAATGGCAATAGACAAGTTTCATGTCAAAGACACAATATCAGGAGAGAAGAATTAGAAATTGTGATTCAAGAGAATAGACGTTTCCACCAAGGTTCCTGCTTTGAGACCGCCGCAGTCCTTGTGGTTTCGGCTATCAGTCTGCGCATTGACCACCCTTTGGTCACCATAACATAGATGGAGTTCCAGTCGGGTAATCCACCGAGATTACGGTCGTCAATATAAATGTCGGCAGTAACCTTGCGTCCGGTAGCTGATTGATCCATCGGATCGTCGTCAATATAGTTGGAGTTGACGGCATAAAATTCCAAGCCTCGTTCACGACACCACTGTACAGCCTGGTCAAGCAGTTCACCTTCACGCACAGTCCAAAGAATCATACGAAGATCGGGCATTTCGTCCTGCATACGTTTAAGAGTGCGAACGGCATTGGGTATCTCCCGTCCTATTTCAGGATAACGATGTTCTACAATCGTGCCGTCAAAGTCTACAGCTATGGTCATATGAATTGAATATAGTTTTTGTCTACCTCCACTGCTGCCGTTACAAAATCACGCAGTGATATCAGTAGTTTTCGTTTTGTTATGCCTCTCACTTTCAGCAATCGTCCCTCATAACCAGCAAGCGGACCATCAACAATGCGAACCCATCGACCACACATATCGGCCGTGAGTTCAGAAGGAAGATAATACACCGGATTATCAACCGTGCTAACAGCTGCGATAAAGCGTTCCATGTCTGCGTCAGGCACCACCATAGGTGTGCGATACGGAGCACCTTTGACAAAACGATACTGCAGTGTGGGGATTTTAAGCAGTTCGTCATCAATAGCACCAGCAACAGACTTAACGAACAGCAAATCAGGAATTACAGGAACACGCTCACGAATTTTTTTACCAGAAATATCACGTAAACGCTCACGCATAGGTGTGAAGATTTCAAATCCTTTGTCAGCAAGGACTCGCCAAGCAGGATTTTTAGCATTAGAACGCTTCAAATCACGCATTACAAACCAATATGTATGTTCTATATTAGACATTGGCAAAATCTCCTACTCCTGCCTTAACAACTAACAGTGTGTTTATAAGGTAGTTACGCGCAACAGTGATAAAGTTTTTATTCTAAAGCTAACTATATATTATAAATGTGATTTATGGGTATCTCTTGGCAAGAGATACCTATTTTGGTCGCAAATGTACGCATTCCGCAGATAATATGCAAGCAATCAGCGATAAATAACAATTGGACGCAGCACTAAAACGAAGAGAGATTCAACCGGAATTAAACTTGTGCAAACAAAAGATTACACAAAAGACAAGTACATACTAACAATCAATCAATTAACTCAATATAGTATCTCTTGCCAAAAGACAATAAACGACAATACAAATCATATAAAAAATTCGTGCGGAGTGTCTCATCGACAGTCCGCACGACAATTATTGGTCTCTTAATTACTATGCTGCAAAAAAATATTCGGTTTTTTCAATTGGTAAGACTTATATCTTAAGGCTTATTATCTAAACGAGAATGAATACAATTTTCCTTTCGGCTACAAATATAGGGGCTTTAAACAATATTTGAGCCATATTGCGTGTTACAATTCTATTACAACACACTAATCATGCTGTGATTTAATATTTATTAATATTTTTCACGCCATTTTTCCAACGTAAACACGAATTCAAGACCTCCGGCAGCACGGTTTCTAATGGATATGGTGCCCCCCAAAGCCTCTACTGTGTTCTTGACAATAGACAATCCAAGACCGGTGCCTCCAACACGTCGCGAACGTCCTGCATCAACACGATAGAATCGTTCAAACAGATGCGGCAAATGCTCTTCACTCACACCGGTGCCATTGTCAAAGAAGGCAAACGTATAGTACTTGGACGTTTCAGACACAATATTGAACATGATTTCCGAACCACGGGAATGAAGCGCAGCATTCTTAATCAGGTTGGAAATCATTCCGGAAAGCAACGAAGCATTGCCTTTAACCACACAGTCAAGCGGCAAATCATACTTGAATTTAAGATTGCCGGCAAGGCTCGTAACCGATATATCATTGGCCAAAGTGTACACCAAATCGTGGATGTTCACATCTGTAACAGGGATGCTTCCCGAGCCTTCTTCCAGACGAGTCATAGTTGACACATCGTTAAGAAGCGAACAAAGCCTGTCCACATTTTTTTGAGCCCTAAGCAAAAAATGGGTACGAGTGTTGTCGTCCATATCATCAGACGACAGAATGGTGTCAATATAGCCACGAATCACACCTATAGGCGTTTTCAATTCATGGTTTATATTATTAGTAAGCTGACGTTTGATGCGTGATTTTTCTTCCACGGCATGAAGAGCCACCCGATGTTCGCGCTCACTCTTTTCAAGAGCCTCAATCTTATCAGCATACAGCTGAACGAGCTTGCAGGACACATCTCCAAGTTCGTCATCGGGGAAAGCCAAGTCATCAAAGCTAACCTTTTCGTCAATATCAGGATTTCGCTCTTTGATAGCCCTGTTGGCAAATTCGGTAAGAGTCTTAACATTGCGGGTCAGGAATCCTGTGGAGTAATATGCAATAAT